>NZ_LZEJ01000009.1:0-108850 GCF_001704375.1 Alishewanella sp. HH-ZS
AAAATTTCTGGGGATACCTCAGGCCCGCGATGGTATTTTGCAACTGCAGATGGCGCCACTGGCGAAAGCCTGTGAATACGCTACCGGCACCCTGTATCAGCATTTCAGTTCGAAAGAAGATTTATTGCTGGCATTAGTGGCCCGCAACGGTTGCAACCAACTGCGGTTATTTGAACAGATAGCGGCACTGGCGATCCCACACCGCAACAAAATCCTGGCACTTTGTGTCGCAGAAGATTTGGCGCGCCAGTATCACCCCAGCCATGCCAGGCTGGAACAATATGTCTTTACCGAGGTGGTCTGGGAAAACGCCTCTGCTAGTCGCCGGCAGCTGATCCTGGATAATAGCAAGCCGCTTTCCGCGCTGGTAAGCGGCATAGTGCGCGCGGCCATTGACGCCGGTGAACTACCCGATCATCAGTGCTCAGCACTGGAACTGTCAATCGCGCCCTGGGCGCTCTGCTGTGGCAGTCACAATCTGGAACAAACCGCTGGCCTGTTTGAAGCCTTTGGCTTAAACAAAGATTCGTTGCAACGTTATCGCCATATGCATCTGCTATTAAATGGTATGCAGTGGCAACCCTTGTTGGATATTACCGATACAGCAACCTTGACCGCGCAAATTCAGGATTTAAAACAACGCGTTGAGCAGTTATTTCATAACCTGTGCCCGCTTAATGTGGACCCGCTAAATGTATAACAGATTTTTAGTTTTAGTTAATCGGGCGCCTGCCCTTGTAAGGAGACATCATGCTTAAGCGTATGATTATTATGCTTGTCCTGGTAACAGTGCTGTTCGGCGGTATCTTTGGTTTTAAAGCCGTCGGTAATTATTTTATGAATCAATTCTTCGACAATATGCCGATGCCACCGGCTGCTATTACCGCTGCCACTGTTAGCCGTGATGCCTGGCAACCCGCCGTCAATGCCATCGGCAGCTTTGCCGCAGTTAACAGCACCGAGCTTACCACCGAAGCCAGTGGCATTATCCGCAACATTCGCTTTGAGAATGGCGCCCTGATTAAAAAAGGTGAGCTGTTAGTGCAACTGGACGACAGTGTTGATCAGGCAGAACTGGCAAGGTTAAAGGCCGCTGAGCAATTGGCGAAGCTGGAGCAGAGCCGTCTGGAACGGCTGTTCCGCGATAAAGGTGTCTCGGAGCTGGATCTGCGTCGCCGCGAAAGTGAAGCCGCTCAGGCGAGCGCCGCTGTCGCTTCACAGCAAGCACGGATTGCGCAAAAATCGCTGGTTGCGCCCTTTGATGGTGTGGCCGGTATTCGTCAGGTCAGTCTCGGACAGTTACTGACTGGCGGCACCCCTGTTGTCAGTTTGCAGTCGCTGGATCCTATCTATCTGAACTTTACCCTGCCCGAGCAGCAACTGGCGTTGATTGAAGTCGGTAAGCCGTTAACAGTGCGGGTGGATGCCTATGCTGAACAGGCATTTGTTGGTGAAATCACGGCGGTGGCACCGGGTATTCGCGAGTCGAGCCGCAGTATCGAAGTCCAGGCCACCTTCGCTAATCCGCAGCAGTTACTGCGCCCGGGTATGTTCGCCCGCGTCAGCATGACAACAGGTGAACCCAACACTGTTACCCTGATCCCACAAACAGCAGTGCAGTTTAATCCTTATGGCAACTCAGTGTTTGTGATTACCGAACAGGACGGTCAACAGGTGGCGCAACAGCGCTTTATCCGCACCGGCGAAGCCCGTGGTGATTTGATTGCCGTGACCGCAGGTCTGGAGCCTGGTGAGCAGGTGGCGACCTCAGGCTTATTGAAGCTGCGCAACGGCGCCGTGGTAAATATTGTGGAAAACAGTTCGGCCGCGCCCAGCGCTGAATTAAACCCAACGCCGGCTAACCAGTAAGGATTGCAGTATGCGCTTTACCGATATTTTTATTAAAAAGCCGATCCTGGCCAGTGTGGTCAGTCTGCTGATCCTGCTGCTGGGCCTGCGCGCTATCTCAGAGATGAATGTGCGGCAGTTCCCGGAAATTAAAAATGCCGTCGTTACCGTCAGCACCGTCTATGTCGGCGCCGATGCCGACCTGATCCAGGGCTTTATTACCACGCCGCTGGAGCGGGAAATCGCTGCGGCTGAAGGCATTGATTATCTGGTTTCCACCTCGGTATCCGGGGTCAGTACTATTCAGGCCTTTTTACGGCTCGATTACGACCCGAACGAAGCCCTGACCCAGATCGCCGCCCAGGTGAATAAAATTCGCTCGGAACTGCCGGAAAACGCCCGCGATCCGGTGATTTCACTCAAAGTCGGCCAGAACGTGGCGGCGATGTATCTGTCGTTTTATTCCGAAGTACTGGGTAATAACCAGATCACCGACTATCTGGTACGGGTAGTGGAACCCCAGCTGGCGACGATTCCGGGGGTGCAACGCGCCGAAATTCTGGGTGCCCGCACCTTTGCGATGCGGATCTGGCTGGATCCGGTGAAACTGGCCGCCTACAACCTGACCGGCTCGGATGTTAATGCTGCGCTGCGTGGTAACAATGTGTTGGCGGCACTGGGTTCCACCAAAGGGCAGATGGTCGCCGTCGATCTGAATGCCGCGACTGATCTGCGCTCACCGGAAGAATTTAAACAGCTGATTATCAGCAGCGACGGTAAGGCGGTAGTAAGGTTAAGCGATGTCGCCACTGTCGAGCTGGGCGCGGAAAGTTATGACAGCTCCGTGAGTTTTAATGGTCTGGCAGCGACCTTTATGGGTATTGAGATTTCGCCGGATGCTAACGCCCTGGATGTGATTGCTGAGGTGCGCAAGGTCTGGGATCGCGATATTATCCCGCAGCTGCCGCAGGGTCTGGACGCCGATATTCCGTATGACTCAACCGAGTATATTGAAAACGCCATTGACGAGGTGGTGATCTCTATCGTGCTGGCACTGGTGATTGTCGTACTGGTGATTTACGCCTTCTTAGGCTCAATCCGTAGCGTCATTATCCCCGCCGTGGCCATTCCGGTGTCATTGGTCGGCACCTTCTTCCTGATGTGGATCCTGGGTTTTTCGATTAACCTGCTGACGCTGCTGGCGATGGTATTAGCGATCGGTATCGTGGTCGATGATGCGATCATTATGCTGGAAAATATTCACCGCTTTATCGAAGAGGGCCATTCCCGCATCGATGCTGCCATTATGGGCGCGCGACAACTGGCCTGGCCGATTATCTCGATGTCGACCACGCTGGTGGCGGTATTCCTGCCGATAGGTTTTGTTGGCGGTTTAACCGGAGTGTTGTTTGTTGAGTTTGCCTTTACACTGGCTGCTTCGGTGATCCTCTCTGGCGTGGTGGCGCTGACGCTGTCACCGGTAATGTGTGCCTATATTCTGAAGCCACACAGCGCAGACGGTAAAAAAGAAAAATCGCTGGAAGCCTGGCTGGATGCGCGCTTTGAGCAGTTGCGCGCCGCTTATCAGCGCCAGTTACACAACACCCTGAATACCATGCCAGTGGTACTGACCTTTGCTGCCATAGTGCTGGTGTCCTGCTACTTCCTGTTTGTTACCAGCCCATCCGAACTGGAACCGGCTGAAGATCAGGGCTTTGTGTTCTCGATTTTACAGGCGGACAGCTTTGCCACCCTGGATTATCTGGAGCGTAATACCGCTAAGCTGAATCAATTACCGGAGCAGGCACCGGAGATCCGTAACGTCTTTATCATTAATGGCATGGGCGGCACCAATACCGCTATCGCCGGCTTTGTCCTGGCGCCCTGGGATCAGCGCGAACGCACTACCGCTCAGGTACTGGAGCAGAATATTCAGCCGCATCTGGCCGGTATTCCGGGCCTGAATGCCTTTGCGCTGGTGCCACCTTCGCTGCCCTCTTCCGGTGATGGTACCCCGATTGAATTTATTATTGGTTCGACCCAACCCTTTGCTGCGCTGCAGGAAGTGGTACAGGAAGTGCTGGGCCGGGCGATGGCGTCAGGTCGCTTTATCTTTGTCGATAGCGATTTAAAGATCGATAAGCCGAAGCAAACCGTGCTGGTCGACCGGGAAAAGGCCGCCTTAATGGGTGTGTCTATGCAGCAATTGGCGGCAGATTTGGGCTCCTTGCTGGCCGGTGCCGACGCTGGCCGCTTTGCGCTGGATAACCGCTCTTACCGGGTTATTCCGCAAATTGAGCGCAGTGAGCGGCTGAATCCGGCGCAGTTAAAGGACTACTATACCCGTAATCAGCAAGGCGAACTGATCCCGTTATCTACGCTGGTAACCTTACAGGAGTCGGTACAGCCGCAAGCCCTGCGCGGTTTTCAGCAGCTGAATGCGGTAAAAATCTCCGGCGTACCCCGACCGGGCGTGCCCCTGGGGGAGGCGTTAGCAGTGCTGGATAATATTGCGGCTGAAGTGATGCCGGCAGGTTTTAGTATTGATTACGCCGGCCAGTCGCGGCAGTACAAGCAGGAAGGCCAGCAACTGGTGATTACCTTCTTCTTTGCGCTGATTGTAATTTTCCTGGTGCTGGCTGCCCAGTTCGAATCGTACAAAAATGCCATTATTATTATGGTAACAGTACCGATGAGTGTCTGCGGCGCCTTGATCTTTACCAGTCTGGGCTTTACCAGTATCAATATCTACACCCAGGTCGGTCTGCTGACGCTGGTCGGTCTGATTGCCAAGCACGGTATCCTGATTGTTGAATTCGCCAACCAGCTGCAGCAGGAAGGCAAATCAAAACGCGATGCCATTGAGGAAGCGACTGCGCTGCGGCTGCGTCCTATTCTGATGACCACGGCAGCAACGGTTCTGGCCGTGATCCCACTGTTGGTTGCCACCGGGGCCGGCGCGGCCTCGCGCTATGCGATGGGGGTGGTCATTGCCAGCGGTATGACCATTGGTACCTTCTTTACCCTCTATGTAGTACCGGCGATGTATTTGCTATTGGCCCGTGACTACCGGCAACAGCCGGATGCGGTCGTCGCCGCTGCTCAGACCGATGCGCAGTAAGTCGTAAGCCACTCAACTCATTCAACTCATTCGACTAAGCGGCCCTCGGGCCGCTTTTTTATGCTAGCGCCTTGGCTAAATTGAGCGATGCGCCACTGCTGCCTTAAAGCGGATAACGCGGTTAGCTCTCTTTCGTTTTACTTAAGGTGCTCCCCAAAGAGGCACTGATCACCAGTAAGATCGCTAACCACTGTGTGACACTGAGCAACTCCGCCAGCAATAAAAAACCGGCCAAGGCAGCGATCGCCGGCTCCATACTCATCAGTACACTAAAACTTTTGGCCGGCAGCGCCTTTAATGCCACCATCTCCAGACTATAGGGTAAGGCACTGGACAGCGCCGCTACGGCGATAGCCAGTGGGATCACCTGCCAGCTGAATAAACTGCTACCGGCACTGACCAGACCAATCGGTACTAAAAAGGCGGCGGCCACCGTCATGCCAAGGGCCACCGTAATGCCACCCGAGGCCAGATTACCAGCGCGCTGACCAAATAGAATATAGCCGGCCCAGCAGGCACCAGCGGCAAGCGCTAACATCACCCCAACCGGATCCAACGCATCGACACTGGTCATATCCGGTAACAGTAACAAAATACCGCCCAATGCCAGCGCGACCCAAACTAAGTCTAATTTGCGCCGCGAGGTGAATAATGCCACCGCCAAGGGGCCGGTAAACTCCAGTGCCACGCCAATCCCCAGCGGAATACGGGCAATCGCCAGGTAAAACAACAGATTCATGCCGCCGAGGCAAGCACCATAGACGATCACCGCGCGCCAACTGCGCCCCTGTGGTAACTGCCGCCAGGGCCGGAATACCAGCCACAGCATCAGAGCAGAGAATCCGACCCGCAGCGCTGTAGTCCCCGCCGGACCAATCAGCGGAAACAGTTGTTTGGCAATTGAGGCCCCACTTTGAATGGTGACCATCGCCAATAATACGCTGGCGACTGCCAGCCAAACGGCCTTGTTGCTTTGCATAACTGCCCTGTTTATTACCTGATTAGCATTATTTTACGCCATTCCTGGCCCTGCGTGTTGGGTTTGCCAGGGCCTATTGACCAGATTGCACCGAAAACAGGCAAAATGCCTGCTTCTGGCGCAGGCAGGCAATAGTCAACCGGCACTGAGCCAGGCCATTGTCTTGGCAAATTCATCGTTTTGTTAAGGCGTTGTCATCACCAAGCGTCAGCATAAGCAAGCTGGCACAGTACCTGCTTCGGTACCTACTGTTAAGCTAATGATCTCAGCCACAGCGGAGTGCACTATGGAAAGCTTATCCCGCCGTAATCATCCGTTACGCGATGTACTGGACAAAGAATTGCAGCAGCGAACCTTTGGCTCTGTTAGCGCCCCCTGCCGGCTGTGCCATTTTATGCTGACCGTTAGCCCGGCGCTACGTAGCCTAGAGCTGTCGCAAATGCAGCAACTGGCACAGCAGCAAGGTCAGCAGCTGAGTGACAATGCCCAGGATTTGACGCTGCCGCTGTACGGTCTATGGCTACGCTGGGAGCGGCATGGCGAGTTCTCCAGCTATACCTTTATCCGCCCCGGCATGGCCGAGCCCTGGTTTGATGATCCACTTAGCTTTTTGCCCAGCCGCGACTGGTTCAGCGAGCTGCCCGGACAGATTTTCCGCATTGTGCAGCTTACTATTCTGACCGCAGAGCAGCCACCCGCTGAGAGCTTGATCCGGCAAAGTTTTAATGCCGATAACTGTATCAGCAGCGAGTTAGCGGCTGGGCGGGCGCGGATCTGGACTGACTTTCAAAAGCATGCCGAAGGTGCCGGCCGGATGCTGCTATTAAGTAAAGGCTTAACCGGCGATGCACTTGGCCGGCTGGCACAACAGCTGTTTGATCTCGGCAATTACCGTAAGCTGTCACTGCTCGGCTGGCCGCTGGCCCGCCAGAGCCTGCAAAAATTAAGCGAACTGGAATTGCAGCTGGCAGGCCTAACCCAGAGTATTGAGCTGCAAAAACGTAGCGATGAGCAGTTGCTGCATGATATCACCGGTCTGGCCGCTGCGACCGAGCGGCTGATCGCCGAGAACAGCAACCGCTTACAGGCTACCGCAGCCTATTATCAGCTGACACTGGACAGGCTAAAGGCGTTGCAGGAAAGCCCACTGCCGGATCATTTGTCATTGCAGGACTTTACCGAAAAACGCCTCACCCCGGCCTACCGAACCAGTGAGGCAGTACAGCGCCGGCAACAACTGCTCTCCAGCCGCCTGGGTCGCTGTACTGAGTTGTTGCGCACCCGGCTGAATCTGAAGCTGGAGCAACAAAATCAGCAACTGCTAAGCTCAATGGAGCAAAAAGCCAAGCTGCAGCTAAAACTACAACAGATGGTGGAGGGCTTTTCGCTGGTTGCCATCAGTTATTACGCGGTGCAGTTGGCGGCTAAATTGCTGAGCAGTCTGCAATATTGGTGGCCTGAGCTAAATGCCGAGCGCTGGCAAAGTCTCGCTATTCCTGTCATTATTATTAGCGTGGCGGTGCTGCTGCGCTATCAGGCGGCCCGCTTAAAACGGAGTCTTTAAGGAAAGGGCAGCTTGATTAGCAATCTGAAGTGGTCTCCCCTGCTGTTGTCGCTGCTGGTGCTGCCATTAACAGCAGATGAAGCAAAACCGGTACAGCGGTTAAGTCCGCACAGCACCGCTATGCCTGTTAGCAAGCCAACGGCACCACAGATCCTGGTGTATAAAAGCCTACGCCAGGATGGTTCTGCCGTTTTTTCCGACCGGCCACCTGTTGATCAGCAGTATGAGCTGCTACGGTTTGATTGCTTTGCCTGTGCGGTGCGTTCGCCAATCAACTGGCATACCACGCCCTTGTTCCAGCGCCGCTTTGCACGGGTGATTGAGCAGGTTGCTGCCGAGTTGGTGCTTGAGCCGGCTTTAATCCGGGCCGTGATCCATGCCGAGTCGGCCTTTAATCCGCAAGCCATTTCGCGTCGTGGTGCCCAGGGCCTAATGCAGCTGATGCCAGAAACGGCCGCTATGCTTGGGGTGCAGGACCCCAGCCAGCCAGAACAGAATATTCGTGGCGGCAGCTTATATCTGCAACAGTTACTGCAGAGCTTTGATGGCGATCTCAGACTCGCGCTGGCTGCCTACAATGCCGGACCTGGTGCAGTCCGGCGTTTTGGCGGTGTACCGCCCTACGCCGAAACCACCGCCTATATCGAACGGGTCATGATTTTAAAGCAGCGTTATACCGGTGGCTGAGCAGGTTTTGGTTTAGCCAGTAAGGCGGCTTTCATCAGATCTTTCCAGGATACCAGCCCCAACAGGCGTTGCTGGGCATCGGTAACCAGTAAACAACTGATATTACGCTCCACCAGCATGCTGGCAGCCTGACGGACACTGGTATCAGGTGCGACGGTAAACACCGGAGCCGACATCACCTGGCTGACTTTACGGCTGCGCATCATCAGGCCAATCGCCTGTTCACTGGCCGCCTCCATCATCGGACTTAACTCTTTAAAGTAGTCTTTAACCGACACTATGCCTACCACGCGGTCCATACTGTCCACCACCGGCACATGCTGGAAACGGGCCTGACTAAACACAGCCCGCAATGATGCCAGATTAGCCTCCCCGGTTGTTGTCACCAGTCTGGTTCTTGGGGTCATAATGGCTAGTAAAGACATCTGCTTACCTCACTATTCTTTATCCATCCCATCCAGCGTCACACCAGATAGGAAACCCGAGCCCTTAACCTCGTTATTACGCAGCTTAATCATCAAACGTAAATCGTTCGGTGAATCAGCATGGTGGATGGCGTCGGTATAGCTGATGGTGCCGCGTTGATAAAGGTCATACAGTGCCTGGTCAAAGGTTTGCATACCAAGCTCGCGTGACTTGGCCATCACGCTCTTAATCTCTCCGACTTCGCCCTTGCTGATTAAGTCCGCCACGAACGGCGAATTCAACAACACCTCTATCGCCGCTACCCGGCCATTGCCGTCTGCAGTTGGGACCAGTTGCTGAGCAACGATAGCCCTCAGGTTCAACGACAGGTCAAACAATAACTTATCGTGCATCTCTTTCGGCACTAAGTGCATAATACGGTCAATGGCCTGGTTCGCATTGTTGGCGTGCAGGGTTGCAATACAAAGATGGCCGGTTTCGGCGAAAGAGAGCGCAAACTCCATCGTTTCCTGCGAACGGATTTCACCGATCAGGATCACATCCGGCGCCTGGCGCAGTGAGCTTTTCAGCGCCGCATCAAAGGATTCGGTATCAATACCAACTTCACGTTGCGTAATTAAACTGCGACCATGTTCGTGGACAAATTCGATTGGGTCTTCAATGGTCAGAATATGACCACGGGCATTTTTGTTGCGATAACCAATCAGGGCGGCCAGAGACGTCGACTTACCGGTACCGGTGCCGCCAACAAAGAGTACTAGACCCCTTTTGGTCATGATCACTTCTTTCATGATCGGTGGCAGGCCCAGATCTTCAACATTGGGGATGGTGGTCACAATGCGCCGCATCACCATACCGGCCTTATCACGCTGCCAGAAAGCCGACACCCGGAAGCGACCAGCATCGTTATGAATGGCAAAGTTACATTCTTTTTGCGTATTAAATTCGTGCTGCTGCTTTTCATTCATCGATGACAACACCAAGGCTAATGAGTCCATCTCGGTCAGCGCCTTGTCATCCAGCGGTGTCAGCTCGCCATTGATTTTGGCCGCCACTGGCATGCCTGCGGTAACAAAAAGGTCTGAAGCTTTAACTTCAACCATTTTCTTTAAATAATCAACTAGTTGCATACCTACCTCTAGATTCGGCCCATGGCGCCAAAGGTATTCTTATCCTGAGCTTTGGCCGCGGCGTCTTTCTGTGTGACCAAACCACGGTTTACCAGGTTCACCAGGCATTGATCCATGGTTTGCATGCCATGGGCGGCGCCGGTTTGAATCACGGAATACATCTGGGCAATCTTATCTTCACGGATCAGGTTACGGATCGCCGGTACCCCAACCATAATTTCATGCGCCGCGATCCGACCGCCACCGACCTTTTTCAGCAGCGTCTGCGAAATAACGGCTCTTAATGATTCAGACAACATCGAACGCACCATATCTTTTTCTTCACCGGGGAAGACGTCGATAATCCGGTCGATAGTTTTAGGCGCTGAGGTGGTATGCAGGGTACCAAACACCAGGTGGCCGGTTTCTGCTGCCGTCATCGCCAGACGAATGGTTTCCAGATCCCGCAACTCACCGACCAGGATCACATCCGGATCTTCCCGCAGCGCTGAGCGCAGAGCATTGCTAAAACTATGGGTATCGCGATGCACTTCACGCTGATTAATCAGGCTGAATTTATTGCTGTGTACGAATTCAATCGGATCTTCGATAGTCAGAATATGGTCAAAGCGGGTACTGTTGATATAGTCGATCATCGCCGCCAGGGTAGTACTCTTACCCGAACCGGTAGGCCCGGTAACCAGCACCAGACCGCGTGGATTCTCAGAAATGGTTTTAAAAATCTCCGGCGCGCCCAAATCGTCCAGCGTCAGGACTTCGCTGGGAATGGTCCGGAATACCGCCGCCGCACCGCGATTTTGCACAAAGGCATTGACCCGGAAGCGGGCTAAATTGGGGATTTCAAATGAGAAATCCGACTCCAGCCGTTCTTCGTATTCTTTACGCTGCTTGTCGGTCATAATTTCATAAACCAGCGCATGCACTTCTTTATGGGTTAGCGGTGGAATATTCAGTTTGCGTACATCACCATCAACGCGGATCAACGGCGGTACACCGGCAGAAAGGTGCAAATCTGAGGCTTTATGTTCAACACTAAAGGCTAATAATTCGGTAATATCCACAACCAGTCACTCCAATTTACCTATTTATGATGAATAACATAGCAGAACAACTGGCCCTCGCCTATCAGCAACTGCACAAATTCAGCGAAAGCCGGCCCAGCGACTGGCCGGCGCCAAAATTGATCGCGGTCAGTAAAACCAAGACTGCGGCAGATATTGAAGCGGCCTATGCTGCCGGTCAGCGGCGCTTTGGCGAAAATTATCCGCAGGAACTGGCCAGCAAAGCCGCTGCGCTTACCCATTTGGGTGAGCTGGAGTGGCACTTTATCGGGCCGTTACAGTCAAATAAGACCAAACTGGTGGCGGAAACCGCCAGCTGGGTACACAGCCTTGAGCGCGAGAAAATCGCCCGCCGCTTGTCCGAGCAGCGCCCGGCACATCTGCCGCCATTAAAGGTGTTGCTACAGATTAATATCAGTGCCGAAGTCAGTAAGGCAGGTATCACTGCAGAGCAGATGCTGCCGCTGGCAGCTGTCGTGGCCACTTTGCCTGGCCTGACACTCAGTGGACTGATGGCGATTCCGGAACCCGACCCGGCACGACTGGAAGCCGACTTTGCCCAAATGCAACAACTGTCGCGCTTATTGCAGCAGCACTATCCTCAAGCTGTTGAATTATCGATGGGAATGTCCGATGACTGGCCACTGGCTCTGCGATATGGCGCAACTATGATAAGATTAGGTACGGCTATTTTTGGCGCAAGGAATTATGACAAGCATGAATGACAACAGGGTCGCCTTTATCGGCGCAGGTAATATGGCACGTTGTGTCATCGCCGCTATGGTAAAAGCCGGCTATCCGGCGGAAAATATTCTGGCAGCCAATCGCAGTGAACCCAAGCTGACCGCGCTTAAGGCTGACTTTGCGATTGCCACCAGCCTCAGCAATATTGAGGCCGCCCGCTGGGCTGATGTGATAGTGCTGGCGGTCAAACCACAAATGATGCAGCAGGTGTGCGAACAACTGTTGGCCGAAGCACCAGAATGTCAGGAGAAGCTGTTTATCACCCTGGCGGCGGGTTTACCGGTCGCGCGCTATGAGCAGTGGTTAGGTGATATCCGCCTGGTACGGGCGATGCCGAATACACCGGCGCTTGTTAGCCTGGGCGTAACAGGGCTCTTCCCCAGTCGCTGCTCCAACTACGAGCGCGCCTTTGTTGACCATATTTTCAGCGGTACCGGTATGCGGGTCTGGTTAGAGCACGAAGCACAGATTAATCATATTATCGCCGCGACCGGCAGTGCCCCGGCTTACTTTTTCTATTTTATGCAAGCCATGCAGCAAAAAGCCGAGCAGCTCGGTTTTAGCAGCAGCGAAGCAAAAGCCATGATCGCTCAAACCGCGCTCGGTGCTGCCACCATGGCGCTACAAAGCGACCACAGCTTCGACGAATTACGGCAGCAAGTGACGTCGAAAGGCGGCACCACGCATGAAGCCATAAGCAGCTTCAGCGCTGCCGGCCTAGAACAGATGGTCGCTGCGGCGATGCAGGCGGCAATTGACCGTGCAGAAGAAATGGCGAAAACGCTTTAAGCAGGGAGTGATCTGATGAATGCAGTAATTTTTCTTATTAATACCGCCTTTACGCTCTATCTGATGGTGGTAATGCTCCGCCTGTGGTTACAGCTGGCGCGGGCCGATTTTTATAATCCGTTTAGCCAGTTTGTGGTCAAGGCCACTAACCCGCTGGTACTGCCATTACGCAAGGTGATCCCCAGCCTCGGTCAGTTAGACACCGCCACCCTACTGCTAGCCTATCTGATTGCCACGGCCAAATTTATTGTGCTGCAACTGGTGTTTTCACCGTCACTTAATCTTGGTGTCAGCTTTGTGTTAGGCGGTCTGTTATTACTAAAAGAAGCCTTGAACCTGCTGTTTTGGGTGTTGGTGATCCGGGCCATTATGAGTTGGTTTAGTCAGGGCCGGAACCCGATGGAACGGGTGTTCCATCAGTTAACTGAACCCTTTTTAGCGCCGGTTCGTCGGATTATTCCGCCACTGGGCGGCCTGGATTTGTCAGTATTGGTGGTACTGGTCGCCCTGCAGTTTATTAATATTCTGCTCAGCGACTGGTTAAGATTTGTTTAACAGGAGTCCCATTATGCACCCACTACTTAAGCTGATTAGCGCTTTGCTGCTTGCTCTACTGTTAACCCCGAACGCCCAGGCTGAACAAAAGAAACAGTTGGGTAACTGGGATGTGCATTATATCGCGTTTAACTCGACCTTCTTAACGCCGGAAGTGGCGCGGGCCGCCAATTTAAGCCGCAACAAAAGCAACGCCATTATTAATATTTCGGTACTGGATAGCCAAAGCCAGCAGGCACAGCAAGTGGTGATCAGTGGTATTGCCCGCAACTTACTCGGTCAGCAACGTGAGCTGACCTTTCGCGAAATTAAAGATGGCGAGGCCATTTACTATATCGCCGTCATGCCATTTCGTAATGAAGAGCAGTTCCGCTTTAGCCTGGATATCCGCCAGGGTAATCAGCGTCAGCAACTGAACTTTGAACAAAAACTCTATACCGAATAGGACTTGCTGATGCAAAAAGTGGTATTGGCCACCGGTAATGCCGGTAAGGTCGCAGAACTGTCGGCAATGCTGGCGCCCTTTGCGCTGGACATTGTGCCACAAACCGCACTGGGCGTAAGCGATGCCGACGAAACCGGTTTGACCTTTGTTGAAAATGCCATCTTAAAAGCCCGCCATGCTGCCCGGATCACCGGCTTGCCGGCAATTGCCGACGACTCAGGCCTGGCGGTTGCGGCCCTGGGCGGCGCCCCCGGTATTTACTCTGCCCGCTATGCCGGTGTTGGCGCTGGCGATCAGGCCAACATCGACAAACTACTCGAGGCAATGACCGGCATCACTGCCAGTCATCGGCAAGCCGCTTTTCATTGTGTTTTGGTGTATTTGCAACATGCTGCAGACCCGACACCGCTAATTTGCCACGGTAGCTGGCAAGGTGAGATTGCCTTGACGCAAAGTGGCAATGGCGGCTTTGGTTATGATCCGGTGTTTTATTTGCCAAAGCTTGGCAAAACCGCAGCCGAACTGACCAAAGCAGAAAAGCAACAGCTAAGCCATCGTGGGCAGGCACTGCGACAACTGGTGGCCGCGCTGCAGGTTAAGGAGCGCGCGCTTTGAGTTTAAGCCTGCCGCCGCTATCACTTTATATCCATATTCCCTGGTGTATTCAGAAATGTCCTTACTGTGATTTTAATTCCCATGCTGTGAAACAAGGGATCCCGGAGCAGGAATATATTGCGCACCTGCTGGCCGATTTAGATCAGGATCTGCCACTGGTCGCTGGCCGCCAACTTAGCAGCATTTTTATCGGCGGCGGCACCCCCAGTGTATTTAGCGCGGCCGGCATCACCCAAATTCTGGACGGGGTTAAACAGCGGCTCCCTGTCGCTGCGGATTTAGAAGTGACAATGGAGGCCAATCCGGGCACCTTTGAAGCGGAGCGCTTTGCCGGCTATGTCGCTGGCGGAGTGACGCGTTTTTCGATTGGGGTGCAGAGTTTTCAAACGCAGCAACTGAGCGCGCTGGGGCGCATTCATAATGCCGAAGAAGCCAAAGCCGCGGCGCGGCTGGCTGCGACCCTGCCACTGCAGAGCTTTAATCTGGATCTGATGCATGGTTTGCCTGGTCAGACGCTGGCAGGCGCCCTGGCTGATTTACAGCAAGCCATCGACCTTAACCCTCCGCATTTATCCTGGTATCAGCTGACGATTGAGCCGAATACCGCCTTTGCCAGCCGGCCACCGGTGTTACCCGAGGATGAGTTGTTATGGGATATCCAGCAGCACGGCGCTGAGCTGCTGGCTGCGGCCGGTTATCAACAATATGAAACCTCAGCCTACAGTAAAGCCGGCCATCAGTGCCGGCATAACCTGAATTACTGGCGCTATGGCGATTATTTGGGCATCGGCTGTGGCGCCCACGGTAAAATCACCCTGCCCAGCCGTAATAGTATTTTGCGTACAGTAAAGATTAAACACCCGAAGGGCTATATGGATTTAAGCCGTGGTTATCTGGACGAGCGCACTCAGGTTGAGCCGGAAGACCGGCCCTTTGAGTTTTTTATGAACCGCTTTCGCTTACTGGAGCCCTGCCCAATCAGTGACTTTAGCGCCCTGACCGGTTTGCCGCTAAGTGTTATCAGTAGCCCCCTAGCTGAAGCCGAGCAAAAACAACTTATAACGGTAAGCCACGAGCATTGGCAAATTACTGCCAAAGGTGCCCGCTATCTGAATGATTTACTGACACTCTTTATTTAAATAACCAAACAGAGGTCTGTTATGCGACAACATCTTAGTTTCCGAACTGCCACCCTGCCGCTGCTACTCGGTAGTCTGCTAATCAGTGGCTGCGGCCCGAAAACGGCTGAACCCAGCGCCGTAGTGCCGACGGTTGCACAGCAACAGGTGGATATGAATGAACGGGCGAACCAGCTGTTTGAGCAAATTTTTAACGAGCGGGTGCAGCGCAACCCGGTAGTACAAACCAGCCTCGGCATCAAAGATGACTATGATAAATGGCAGGATCTGTCGGATGCGGCGTTCGAAGCAGAACTGGCACTCACCCGTCAGCATCTGGCCTTACTAGAAGCGATTGATGTTGCCGCGCTGGATAACCAAACCCGTTTAAGTTATCAGCTAATGCACAAGCAGCTGCAGGAAATGCTGGAAGATGCGCGCTGGCGCCTGTACAGCTATCCGGTGAATCAGATGTTTGGCGTGCATTCACAGGTGCCGGCGCTGCTGATCAATCAACATAAAATTGACTCCATCGACGATGCCAAAGCCTATATCGCCCGCTTAAATGCGGTACCGGAATTATTCCGTCAGCTACAGCAACTGCTCACGCAAAGTGCGGAAGCCGGCATCATAGTACCGAAATTTGTGTTTCCGCACCTATATTCGGCCAGCGAAAATCTGCTGCAAGGCGCCCCGTTTTCAGAGCAGGGCGACAGTACTCTGCTGGCAGATTTTAGTAGCAAGGTGGCAGCTCTGCCATTATCAGAGCACGAGCAAAAGCTGTTGCTGGATGAAGCCAGAGTGGCACTCATTACCAGCGTCGGGCCGGCCTATCGCAGTCTGATCAGCTTTTTACAGCGATTAGAGCAGCAAGCCGGTACCGATGATGGCGTCTGGCGTTT
Source organism: Alishewanella sp. HH-ZS (assembly GCF_001704375.1). Lineage (NCBI taxonomy): Bacteria > Pseudomonadati > Pseudomonadota > Gammaproteobacteria > Alteromonadales > Alteromonadaceae > Alishewanella > Alishewanella sp. HH-ZS. Next base: position 15,985 of record NZ_LZEJ01000009.1, read on the forward strand.
CCCGGATGGGGCGGCCTTTTATCAGAACCGCCTGGCCCGGATGACCACCACCGATTACAGTGCCGAGCAGATCCACCAGTTGGGGCTCAAACAGGTTGAGCGCATTCATGGCGAGATGCGGCAAATTATGCAGCAGGTGGGCTTTGCCGGCGATCTGGCGGAGTTTTTTGTGTTTATGCGTGAAGCGCCACAGTTTTACTATCCGGATACCGAGGAAGGCCGTGCGGCTTATCTGGCTGAAGCCACTGCCGTCATTGACCATATGCGTACCCGGCTGGATGAGCTGTTTTTGGTTAAGCCCAAGGCAGAGATGATTGTCAAAGCGGTTGAGCCATTTCGCGAACAAACCGCGGGTAAAGCCTTTTACCAACGCCCGTCGATGGATGGCAGCCGGCCCGGCGTGTATTACGCCAATTTGTACCGCATGAGCGATATGCCAAAGTATCAGTTGGAAGCGCTGGCCTATCATGAAGGTATTCCGGGCCACCATATGCAGCTGGCCATTGCGCAGGAGCTGGACGGCATTCCGAAATTCCGCCGCTTTGGCGGTGCCACCGCCTATATTGAGGGTTGGGGCCTGTATTCTGAATTGCTACCGAAAGAAATTGGCCTTTATCAGGACCCCTACTCTGATTTTGGCCGGCTGGCGATGGAATTATGGCGTGCCGCCCGCTTAGTGGTCGATACCGGTATTCACGCTAAAAAGTGGAGCCGTGAACAAGCGATCCAGTATCTGGTCAACAATACCCCTAATCCAGAAGGCGATGCGGTAAAAGCCATTGAGCGTTATATTGTGATGCCGGGCCAGGCCACCGCCTATATGGTGGGCATGATCAAACTGCTGGAACTGCGCGAGCTGGCGAAAACCGAACTGGGTGAGCGCTTTGATATCCGCGAGTTTCATAATGTGGTGCTAAAAAATGGTGCTGTACCGCTCGATGTATTAGAGCAACTGGTAAAAGATTATATCGCCAGCAAACGCGCCTAAATAGCGGTGGGCAGCAGCCGTACTGCCTGGCGGTGCGGCACTCGCCATGGAGGATAACGGATGATCAGCGTCAATTATTATGATCCCGAGCTGGGAGGCTGGCAACAACAGCAGGTCAGCCGCCTGCCAGTGAATGCGCGGCATACGCCGCCGCTGTGGCTTGATTTACAACAGGCCAGCGCAGCAGAAGAGCAACAACTGCTGCAGGACCTGGGCATCGCCGCTACCATGGCCGAAGATTTTAGCAAATCCCGGCACCCACCAAAATTTGAAGCAGTGGGTGATTTTAACTTACTGATTTTAAGGGCTTATGCTGACGCTGACTTCAGTGAACTGACCGAAAGTGCTCAGCTTAACCTGCTATTCTGTCATGACATTCTGATCACCAAGCTGCATTGCCGCCAGCAACCACTGTGTAGCCAACAGCAACCACAATTAGCAAAGCCCAGTGCTAACCAGATCAGCGACTGGGTGAAGCAACTTACGCTGATCGTCGCAGCCAGTTATCTGGAAAAACTACTGGTGTTTGAGGATGAATTGGGTGAGCTGGAAGATCGGATGTTACACAAAGGTAATGACGAGCTGATGACGATGATGATGCGTTATCGCTCCGTATTGCGTAAAGTCAGTCGCAACCTGGCCTATCAAAAAGATCTCTTTGCTGATGCCCTGTTCGAGGAGCAGCATAGTCTGCTGCGGCGTTTTGCGCTGGCCGATTTGCGCGACTTTTATGAAAAGTTTGAACGGCTGCATTCGATGACCGAGATGTATTATGACCAGCTTAGCGATCTGGTTCAGGGCTATCTGTCGACCACCTCACATCAAATCAACGAGCGGATGAAGGTACTGACTATGGTGAGTAGTATCTTTATCCCGCTAACCTTTGTCGCCGGGATCTATGGCATGAACTTTAGCAATATGCCGGAACTGGAGCTGGAATGGGGGTATTATCTTACCCTGGGTTTTATGCTGGCGGTGGGCCTTGGCAGTCTGATCTGGTTTAAACATCTGAAATGGTGGTAATAACGAATATAATCTTATGATCTCTTGCGGCGCTCCCACGGCCGCATAATAATGCCGCTATTGGCCATTATTACCGGCCGCGTCGGAGCCCATATGAAAATAGCGATTTTATCGCGCAATGCTGAACTCTACTCCACTAAACGTCTGGTTGAAGCGGCAACGTCAGCCGGGCACGAAGTACGGGTTATCGATCCCCTGATGTGTTATATGAATATTAACCGCATTAGCTCTTCGATTCACTACAAAGGGGAAGTGTTAGAAGGCTTTGATGCGGTGATCCCCCGTATTGGCGCCTCTATTACCTTTTACGGCACTGCGGTACTGCGGCAGTTTGAAATGATGGGCGTGTACGCGCTAAATGAATCTGTCGCCATTGGCCGCGCCCGCGATAAGCTGCGCTCAATGCAGCTGTTAGCGCGCCAGGGTATTGGCTTGCCAATCACCGGTTTTGCCGATAAGCCCGGAGATATTCCGGATCTGATTGAGATGGTTGGCGGTGCACCCTTAGTGATTAAATTACTGGAGGGAACTCAGGGCATCGGTGTGGTGCTGGCCGAGACCCGTACCGCGGCCGAGAGTGTGATTGATGCCTTTATGGGGCTTAATGCACATATTCTGGTGCAGGAGTATATTAAAGAAGCCAATGGCGCTGATATCCGCTGCTTTGTGGTTGGCGATAAGGTGGTTGCAGCGATGAAGCGGCAGGCGAAAGCCGGCGAATTCCGCTCCAATCTGCATCGTGGCGGTACCGCAACCAAAGTCAGTCTGACCCCAGAGGAGCGGCGTACCGCCTTGGCTGCCGCGAAAACCATGGGGCTGGATGTTGCCGGAGTCGATTTATTACGCTCAAATCACGGCCCTGTAGTGATGGAAGTCAACAGTTCACCCGGCCTGGAAGGTATTGAAGCGGCGACCAACAAAGACGTTGCCGCTGCCATTATCCAGCATCTGGAGAAGCGGGTGCTCAGCCAAAAAAGCCGCAAACCGGCCAGAACAAAAGGAACCGGCTAATGTCCGAACTACGCGCCCCGTTTTTCCTCGGTGAAAGTCAGATCCCGGCCGGCAGCCGGGCGGTAGTAGACATCCCTTTTGGTAAGCTCTATACCCATACCGAATTGAATATCGGCGCTCATGTGGTGCATGGCCGTCAGGATGGCCCTGTATTACTGGTTACAGCCGCGCTACATGGTGACGAAATTAACGGTGTCGAAATTTGCCGCCGCTTACTGAAGGTCCCCCGCCTGAACCGGCTGCGCGGTACTCTGGTAGTTGTGCCGATTGTTAATACATATGGCTTTGTACAACAATCGCGTTATTTACCGGACCGACGGGATCTGAATCGCAGTTTTCCTGGCAGTGAGAAAGGCTCCCTGGGCAGCCGGATGGCGTTTCAGTTTACCGAACAAATCCTCAGTAAATGTACTCATGCCATAGACTTACATACTGGAGCCATTCATCGCAGCAACCTGCCACAGGTAAGAGCCAGTGCTAAGGATAAGGTGGCACTGAGTATGGCGGAAAGCTTTAACGCGCCGATTATTATCAAGGCAGCCAGCCGCGATGGCACCATGCGCGGCACAGCCAACAATTTAGGGATCCCGATTTTACTGTATGAAGCTGGCGAAGCGCTGCGCTTTGATGAGCAGTCCATTAAGATTGGCGTACGCGGTATCGTCAATGTGATGCAGCAACTGGGTATGCTAAGTCGCGGCAAGCGACTCGGTAAAACCCGCTCGCTGTTTTCGAAGAAGAGCAGCTGGGTGCGGGCCGAGCATGATGGCATCGCCCGTTATTATGTCAGCTTGGGGCAAACCGTACAGCAGGGCGATCTGCTGGCGCATATCTATTCGCCTTATTCCGACTTTGAGGTTGCCGTTACGGCGACGCTATCCGGGGTGATTATCGGCCGCACTAATCTGCCGCTGGTGAATGAAGGCGAAGCGCTGTTTCATATTGCGGAGGTCAGTTCACTGGAGGAGGCCGAGAAGACGCTGGATGCGATCAGTGACGAAGTAGACAATGCGATGCCGTTATCGCTGACCGATGAATATGGCGTGGTCTAAGCTAGAAACTCAACACGAGCTAGGGCGCCTTTTCGACCACTACATCAAATTCAGCCAGCTCAGGCAGTTGCTGCTGCAGCTTGGTTTCGATGTCATCCAGCTCACGCATTCGCTGACAAAACAGCGCTGATTTCGCTTCCAGCTCAACCATTTTCTGATCCATACCCAGGGTGATTTTATCCATCAGTTGATTTACTGCTTGCCAATCCTGACTGTCGGCCTTTTCAAAGTTGCTGTCTGACTGGCGCAGTGCATCACGCAAAGCGCCCCAGACAGCACCAACAGTATGGCGGGCTAGCATGGTTAATTGCGGTTTAAGTTCACCGTTTAGGAAATTATCCAGCTCGTTTAAGCTTTGTGGTGCCAGATAAAAATGATCACCGGTGCGCACAAAGCGCGATAAAAATTGAAAGGTGGTTTCGCGGATCAGGGCACGCCACTCGGCTTGCTGCGACTTATTACCCACACCAGCCAACATCGCCTCGATACTGGATAAGCCAACTTCAACGCCATCCACCGCCAGGCTAACAATTTCCGGCACAAAACGGCGTAAGCCCTGGGCGTAGAGCTGCAGTAACTGTTGCGAATCATCTTCCAGCTCAAACCATTCGCCTTTGATAAAAAGTTGTTTATCTTCATTGATTTGAACGAAGGTGCGGTTATTTTGCATAATGCGGATCTGATCCGGAGAGATCAGCACACCATAGCGGAAGGCCATATTACAGTCGGCAAGCAGCGGTGAACTGACTAGCAGTAATAAAAAACAGAGAACTCGCACAACCAGACACCTACCAACCAAACCTGAGACTAGCTTAGAGAAAAAGCCCGCAGAGCGCATTACTCAATACCGCATAGACGCTACCCCTGGTCGCACTACAGTGGATTGATCGCCGGATGACCATCCTGAATCTCGATCACTGAAGGCCCGTACTCACGGCGACTGCGGATAATTTCTTTACCAAATTGCACTTCAACTGCCGAGAACAGCTGCTGAGTCGCTTTTACCTTTAACTCAGGCAACAGCAAGAGTCGTTGCTCTTCCTGAGCACGCACCTCTTCAATCAGCGCTTTAGCCAGCTCTTTTTGCTCAGCAAACTCCTGCTCCAGCTTCTGAATTAACTCGTCGGTCTGGCCAGCCAGTAATTTACGTTGCTTATCAATACGCTGCTTAAGCTCATCCAAAACCGCTCTGGCCTGGCTCAATTGACTACGCATTAACTCTTGTTGCTGCAATAATGGCGTCAGATGACGGTTGACTTTAATCACCACGACACCGCTGGAAGGAGAACCCAGTTGCCCGCAAGTTAAGGTTTTACCAAGCAGATAGTGACCACCAATAATTTTTCCGGTGACTTTCTCCGCAGTGCCTGCTAACACGGTTTCGGCCTCTACCGAACAATGCATCAGATACTTAGTCGCCATCAGTTGGCCACCACAGATAAAGGCGGAATACTGCGCAATATTGCAGTTAATATCGCCCTGCGCTCTAATCACTGTGCTGTATTCAGGGGTCTCGCTTTGCGGATTAAGTTGATGACCGATAATCGAGCCGACAATATTAATATCACCACCCGCTTCGACTAAGTCGCCTTCCATAACACCTTGAATAATGACATTACCGCCCGCGACCACTTTCATACCAGAAATCACATTACCGGTGACAACCACTGACCCTTTGAAAATTATATGACCAGTGGTCAAATCGACATTCTTAACGGTAAAGACTTCATCAACAGTCGCGCCATTATCGATGGCTCGGGGTAAACCGTCTTGAGTTGCCAGCAACAGGTCCGGATCTTCGGCACTCAAGCCGACCCCCGGTCCTAATTGCCAGTCTATCAATACGCCGGGTTCTGCCGGCAACGCTTCCCCAATAACGTTGATTCCGGGCTCACCTGAAGTAGGTGGAAAGCGGCGCATGAGTGGCTGGCCCGCAGCAACCGCCGGAATAGCGCCAAAGTCACGTAGGTCGGCTTTCGCCTCTGACTCAACCAAGGGTTGATTACGACGCCGCACCATATCCGGAATCAATGGTTCAAAACGCGAGTTCATACCATTGACCACGGCCCGGCCGGTCGCAACTTCTACTTTCAGGCGACTACCGGGTTCTGCCCGGCTGGCTTGTTGCACCAAACGGATTATATTTTCTTTTTGAAAACCAAAGACGATACCTGCCTGCTGTGCGCCCTTCACCAGCTCGTTAGCGGAGATGGGTGCGCCGCCCCAGGCTGCAGTAATAATCGCATAGGCGGCCATCTTATCTTCGGCGATCTCAAATGCCAGCTGAGCAGGTCGTTTCTCAGCAATCGGATAGGTCAATACCCTGGCGTTTTCGGCCAAAGTCATGGCTTTAACTTTTTGTTGATATTCCTGATATTCTGCGACGAGATTAGCCAGATTATTCTGGTTTAGAAAACAGCGACCGAAACCGGCATCAATGATGGCTTGTTTTAAGGCGTCAGCAGTCAGAGGTGCAGCAGAAACCGGCACTTTGATTATTATATTGAGGTCGTGCTCAGTAAATTCCATAAATATTCCCATTACTTCAGGGAGTTATCAGGTATTGCTTTTGTCAGTTACTTCCTGCTATCACCCTGTGTTGGCCGGATTTCACTATCCGTTATAAGAAAAAAGCATTACCTGAGACAAGATGCCGTTACTGAACCAAATTTTTTACATAAAAGCAAGCGCTGTCTGCTGGTCAGCGCGTTATTCTGGCTATCTACCTCACCAAGGGTAGCTAAATATAGTTATCCTGGTGAACCCGGATAAACATATCCGTACCTTTTTTAGTATACTCGATTTTATATTCTTTGTTGTTAAGCGCCTGAATAAACAACAACGTCTTAGTCTCACCGAACACATCGACACTCGATACGTCCACCAACTCCAGGTAGCGCTCTTTCGCTTCGCTGCGACTAGATGGCACTGCGTCCTCAAAAACTTTTACGCCGTGTCGAGATACCAAAATTGGCGGGTCCTGATCATCGTTAATAATCACCAGGTCCAGCTTTTTATTTTTATGAATGATGGTATTCCGGCCACTGACCAGAAAAGCTTTTTCATAATTATTCATTACTACTCTGCCGGTTGTTTAGATTAAGGTTATTATGATACAGCAGTTTAGCACTGTCTAGTTCCCTGTTTGTAAGCTGGCCAACCGCTGCTTGTTTATCGCCTGACACCATTGCTGGGCTACCTCTGCCGGTACATTAACCGGCACCATAAACTCAAAGCCACAGGCCTCTGCCAGACGTTGCATACGCTGCGCAAAGGCGGCTCGAACACCGTCATAGCGCTGTTTACCACTGTTGAAAAAGTCCTTTTCTTTTAACAACTCAGTGGCACACTGGCCGCTGGCACAGCTTTGCCGGATCGCTTCCAGATACAGCGGTCGCTGCTCTGTCATCATTCTGACCGCTAACCGCAACGGCAATTGCTGCAGTAACGCATCGAAATCTGTGATCTTAAAGCCGATAAAAGCCAGTGGCTTACCATCCAGCTCCGGCACCGCACAATAAGCAAAGGCACTAAAATCCAGACGGCAACTGCCTGCCCGGTGACAGTAGCGGATGCCATACTCATCAAGTTCCAAACTATATTTGGGCTCAGCCAATTTTGCCCAACCCAGAAATGCTGCCAATAAAGACGCCATATAAGCAATACCCAACCACCAGCTAAACTGGCTGGCGAACAACAGGGTGTACAACAGCAGTAACAGTAATACAGCCAAACTACTCAATAATAATCTGGCACCGCCACTACTGGCAGAACCAGCAAACCCCTGTTTCATACTGCGACCTCGCGTTGTCATAATCTTGTTGTATTATCTTACGTTATTTCACCGCTTCTGGGTTAACCGTCATGAACCAGCTAGACTGATACGACAGACCGCAGGATGAGTGCGATAACAGGAAATCTGAACGGCGATTCTTTCCATACAATACCCTGAGTTTATTTTTTGATTAAATTGGAGTTCCCTTGGCGCCTTTACACTCTCGCTTGATATGGTTCATTTTATTGGCCTTATTGTGTTTTGTTGGCTTTTTGTACTGGCAATCTCAACAAAGCAATGGCAATAGCCGTGGGCCTGGCGGTGCTGTTGCCGTTAAAACTGCCACCGTTAGCACTCAGCAAATGATGCGGGAAGTCAGTGCCATAGGTACCGGTATCGCCAATAACTCGGTACAGCTAATTGCACCAAGCAGCGAATTCTTAATCGAACTCAATGTTAGCGAAGGCCAGAAAGTGAATGCCGGCGATGTGATAGCACGTTTAAATAACGTGCAGCAAAAAGCCAGGGTCGCCGAACTGGAAGCTGTACTAACCGAGCAGCGCCGGCAACTTGACCGTTTAAAAAATCTGGCTACCACCCAGGCTACCGCCCAATCCTTGCTGGATGAGCAACAGACCCGGGTTAACAGCACCCTGGCACAACTGGATATTGCCAGACAACAGCTCAATGACATGACTATCCGCGCCCCATTCAGTGGTTTTCTCGGCTTGCGTCAAATTAGCCGCGGCGCCTTCGTTAATGCTGGCACCGTGATCACTACGCTGGATGATATTCAACAGTTACGGGTAGAATTTCGGATCGCTGAGCGGCATCTGGCCGATGTGGCCGTCGGTATGCCGCTTACTGTAACTAACGTTGCTTACGGCAAATTACCTTTTGAAGGTGAAGTGACCGCCATTGATACCCGATTAGATCCGGTGACCCGCTCAGTGACTATTCATGGCCGGATTGCGAACGATAACCTGATGTTAAGACCAGGTATGCTGCTCAATGTCCGTTTGCAACTGGATAACCGGCAGGTGCTGCAAATCTCTGAAAAAGCTTTGGTGCCGCAACAGAACCGGCAATATGTGTTTGTTGTCGATGCCGAAAACCGTGTGCAACAACGGGAAGTGCAAATTGGCCAGCGGATCCCTGGCTGGGTAGAAGTGGAATCAGGCTTAGCTGAGGGCGATGAAATTATTGTCGAAGGGGTGCAAAAGGTCCGCACCGGCGTCACTATCAGCAAAATTGAGGGCTAACTATGTGGTTATCTGATACCTCAGTCAAACGCCCGGTTTTTGCTACTGTAATCAACCTGTTACTGGTGATTTTCGGCATTGTTTGCTTCACTATGCTGCCGCTGCGGGAATATCCGGATATCGATACGCCTGTTGTTAGTATCAATACCAATTATCCGGGCGCCTCCGCCGAAATCGTTGAGAGCAAAATAACGCAAATGCTGGAAGACCGGATCAGCGGTGTTGAAGGCATTAAAAGCATTAACTCCAGCAGCCGCAATGGCCGCTCCAGCATTACCATTGAGTTTAACGTAGAGCGGGACATCGACGCAGCCGCTAACGATGTACGCGAGCGGGTTTCACGCGCACTGAATAACCTGCCAGATCAAGCGGACCCACCAGAAGTCTTTAAAGCCAATGCTGACGAAGATACCATCGCCTGGTTTTTGCTTAACAGCGACAATATGACCACGCTGGAACTGACTGATTATGCCAACCGCTATATTGCAGAGCGGTTTTCGGTAGTCGATGGCGTGGCTCGCCTGCAGTTTGGTGGTGCCCGCGATTATGCGATGCGGATTTGGTTAGACCGCGATGCGATGGCTGCCCGTGGTGTCACAGTACAAGATGTTGAGGCGGTACTTCGCGCCGAAAACGTTGAACTGCCAGCCGGTAATATTAAATCGATCGATCGCGATTTTACGGTTCGGGTGGTGCGCTCTTTCCGCACCCAGCAGGACTTTGAACGCATCGTCGTTAAACGCGGAGCTAATAACTATCTGGTAAGACTGGCAGAGATTGCCGATGTCATGTTAACGGCAGAAGATGAGGAAGGTGAATTCCGCAGTGACGGTAAGAATATCCTCGGTATCGGTATTATCAAACAGTCAAAAGCCAATACGCTGGAAGTGGTACGCAACGCCCGGGCGGAAATGGAACGCATCAAGGCTAATCTGCCGCCGGGCATGACCATTGAGCCAGGCTATGACTCTTCAGTCTTTATTGCCCAGTCGATTAAAGAAGTTTATAACACCCTCGGTATCGCCATGTGCATGGTTATTCTGGTGATTTTCCTGTTCCTCGGCAATATCAGAGCCACCTTTATTCCGGCTATTACCGTACCGGTGGCACTGGTCTCTGCGGTAACAGTACTCTTCGCTCTGGATTTTTCTATTAACCTGTTGACCTTGCTGGCAATGGTACTGGCGATTGGTCTGGTGGTAGATGACTCTATCGTGGTATTGGAGAATATCTACCGCCGGATTGAACAGGGCGAAGCACCATTGTTGGCAGCCTATCGCGGTGCCCGTGAAGTGGGTTTTGCGGTGGTTGCCACTACCTTGGTACTGATTTCCGTCTTTGTGCCACTGGTCTTTATGCAGGGCCAGTTGGGTAAGCTATTCACTGAATTTGCGCTGGCGGTGGCAGCAGCGGTGGCGTTTTCCAGTGTGGTGGCGCTGACGTTATCACCTATGCTGTGCTCAAAAATCCTGAGTCACCGCAAACGCGAGAGCAAGCTGGGTACCTGGCTGCACGCTGCTTTTGCTAAGCTGGAAGCCGCTTATAAGAGCCAGTTAGCCGTGGTCTGCAACACCCGTTGGCCGGTACTCATCGTCGTAGCGCTGTGTTTTCTGGCCAGCTATCAATTGGTACGAATGCTACCAAGCGAACTGGCACCACAAGAGGATCGTGGTACCTTCTTTGTGATGATGAGTCCGGCTGAAGGCGCCAGCTATCAGAGCAATAGCCGCAATATGCGGTTAATTGAAGATATCCTGACCCCTTATTACCAGGACGGTCAGTTGACGCGAATGCTGATCCGGGTACCAGGCTGGGGCAACAGCGGTGGTATTGCCATAGTGGGTACCGAGAATTGGTATAACGGTAAACGACCGACTCAGGAGCTAGTGACTGAAATTGGCCAAAAAATTAACGAACTGCCAGATGTTAGGGCCTTCACCTTTATGCGTGGTGGATTAGGCGGCGGTGGCGGCGGTAACCGGCCGGTGCAGTTCGTGATTCAGGGCAATACCTATGAGGAACTGGCACAGTGGCGCGATATTATTTTACGCCGAGCAGCAGAGAATCCGAATTTATTGATGCTGGATCACGATTACAAAGAAACGGTACCGCAGGTATTGGTAGAAATCGATACCGACCGTGCCGGTGATTTAGGTGTCTCGGTCGGCGCCATTGGCCGGGCGCTGGAAGCGATGCTGGGTGGCCGTCGGGTGACCACCTTCCTGGATCGTGGCCGGGAATATGATGTGATTATCGAGGGCCTGGATGATGACTTCCGCGCCCCTGGTAAAATCAGCAATGTCTATATTCGCTCAGACAGCAGCCGGGAGTTAATTCCGCTGGATAACCTGGTGACCTTGCGTGAAGAAGCTACGGCTTCAAGCCTGAACCGCTATAACCGGATGCGTGCCATTACTATCACTGGTGGTCTGGCGCCCGGCTACAGTCTGGGGGAAGCACTGGAGTATCTGGAGACGATTGTCCGAACCGAAATTGATGAGCCGGTCGGTATTGATTACAAAGGCGAGTCGTTACTGTTCCAGGAAAGTGGTAAATCGACAACACTGGTATTTGTACTGGCATTGATTATCACCTATCTGGTACTGGCGGCTCAGTTTGAAAGCTTTATCCATCCGCTGGTCATTATGATCACCGTGCCACTTGGTCTGGTTGGTGCCCTGTCAGGTCTGTATTTCTCTGGTATGACACTGAATATCTACAGTCAAATCGGACTCGTGATGCTGATAGGCTTAGTGGCGAAGAACGGCATCCTGATTGTGGAGTTCGCCAACCAGCTGCGTGATGCCGGGATCGCCTTTGAAGAGGCGGTAAAGCGCGCTGCGGCGCAGCGGCTGCGCCCTATCGTGATGACTGCCTTTACAACCGTGATGAGTAGCTTGCCGTTAGTACTGGCAACAGGCCCGGGCTCAGAAAGCCGGATGGTGATTGGTATGGTAATTTTAAGCGGTGTCGCCTTTGCGACCCTGCTGACGCTCTACGTAGTGCCTGTGACCTATATTGCGATTGCCCGTAACACTGGCTCACCGAAAGCATTAAGTCGTGAGCTGGAACGTCTGGAAGCGGCTGCGCCGGACGAACATGCGGCTGATGAGGTGGTGCCGGGCGCTATCGATAGCGATAACTCGCCTGCGAAGTCCTAACTGGCGTAAGTAACAATCCACCTCTATAGGAGGTGGATTAAGATTAACAATAAAAAACGGGAGCCTGGTGCTCCCGTTTTTTATTGTGCCGCATCAGAGCATTAAAAAGGGATCGGCTGCCCGTCCCAATTCAGCAGCAAACCGGAGTCCGTCAGCTGGCTTTGCCGGATCACGCTTAGCAAACGTTCCGCCGTTGCCGCTGCGCTTTGCAACTGCCCTGCCGGCAGCCGCTGCTGAAAAGGTGCTGACAAAGCGCTGTCGGTGGTGCCCGGATGCAGGCTAAACAGCGCTGCAGTTTTATTCACACGGCCAAGCTCAATACTGACGCAGCGTACCAGCATATTCAGCGCCGCCTTGGCCATCCGGTAACTGTACCAACCACCGAGCTGATTATCACTGATACTCCCGACCTTAGCACTGAGTACCGCTACCCGGATCCCCGGTTGTTTCTGTAGCCAGGGCTGTAGTGCCTGCAAATAGAAAACCGGGCTAAACAGATTAATCTCCATACTCTGCTGCAGCGCCTCTCGGCTTACTTGCTGCAGACTTTTCTCCGGCAAATGCCCATCGCCATGCAACCAGCCCTGGCATATCACAACGGCGGTAACGGGCAGCTGAAAAATCCTGGCCAAAACCGCGTCAGCTGCGCCCTGCTCTGCACTCTGTAGTTGGTACCAGCTCACACCGGATATCGGCTCAGCTAACGGCTGGCGGCTGATCGCCGAAACCTGATGCCCGGCAGCCAATAAATTCTGTAGCAGGCCCTGCGCAATACCGCCGCTGGCGCCAATAATTAACCAGTGTTCAGTCATTTTGTATCTGCTCCGCCACCTCAGTACCACTTAACCAGGCATTTTCTACCCTTCCGCCGCGCAACCAGTCACCAGCCAGCCAAAGGCCAGCTGCAAGACTAACCGGCGGTACTGGCTGTGCAACCTCCGCAATCTGAGCAAAGCGCCAGCGATGGCAGATAGCAGCCGCAACCTCGACCGGCTGTGCCAAAACCTTAGTCAGCAATTCGGCAGCCAGCTCCTGCCAGAAGCTGGCCGGCTGCTCCAGATGCTGCTGACTAAAGGCGGCCGTAAAATGCAATAGCCAATGCTCCGGGCCTGCCCGCCCGGGTTTACTATTTTGCCGGCAAAGCCACGACAACGGCAGTTGCGGGTCTTTGACAAAGATCCCGCCAACATTGCTACCGCTTGGCCTTGTCAATTGCAAATCAACCGCCCAACAGGGGGTCAGTATCTGTTGCGGTAACAGTGTGCTGAACTCAGCTGGCAATAGTGCTGCGGCTTGCTGAGGTGGTACTGTCAGTACCACCTGGCTAAAAGGGCCATAGTCCTGACCTGTTGTATCCTGCAGCCACCAATAATGATCTTGCTGCCAGATCCGTTGCAGTTGACATTGATAGCGGATATCCAGCCCCTGCGCCAGCTGTCGCAGTGGGCTATGCATCGCCGGCACACCGACAAAACGCAGCTGAGCGTCCGGAGATGGCAGCAGTTTACCCGCCACAAACTGCGACATGGCTGCCAACCAGGGGGCAACCACGCCTTGCTGTTGCCATTGTTGAACCTGTGCCATAAAAGACGGATGCCGGGCGGTAAAATACTGCGCACCTAAATCCAGATAACCCTCAGCGCTGCGTTTACTGGTCATACGCCCACCCGGCCCGCGGGCTTTATCAAATAGCTGAACCGGCTTGCCCAGTTGTTGCAGCCGGTTAGCACAAGCCAGGCCGGCGATACCGGCACCGACTACAGCGATCGTCATCTTTTACTGATCCCATCTAAACTAATAATGTGCTACTTACGTTAAACTTAAGGTAGATGATCAAATCACAGCGCAGGGAGTATCAAAAATGGCAAACGAAGTGGCAACCTTTGGTGCCGGCTGCTTTTGGTGTCTGGAGGCAGCACTGAATGAACTTGAGGGCGTGCACAGCGCGCTCAGTGGTTATATGGGCGGCCATACCGCAGCGCCGGATTATCAGAGTGTCTGCAGTGGCCAGACAGGTCATGCCGAAGTGGTGCAGGTTAGCTATGACCGGGAGCGCATCAGCTTTGCCGAGCTCTGTCAGGTATTTTTTGCCCTGCATGACCCGACCCAGCTAAACCGCCAGGGCAATGATATTGGCAGCCAATACCGCTCAGTCATTTTTTATCACAGCGGCAGCCAACAGCAACAGGCGGAGGCCTTTATTAGCGAGCTCAATCAGGCCGGTCTGTTCGATGCCGCTATCGTCACCGAGCTCAGTCCGGCCAGTACCTTTTATCCGGCAGAGGCCTATCATCAGGGCTATTACCGCCAGAATCTGCAACAAGGCTATTGCCACTGGATCATCACCCCGAAGCTGCAGAAGTTTCGCCAGCAGTTTTTAGCTCAGCTAAAACAAAGGCCGTCATAACGACGGCCTCTGGCGCACCATATCGCTTAGAATAAGCGGTATTGCAGGCTAAGATTCAGATTCACACCGGCGGTATTGTAACCGTCGCTGGTTTGATACTGTTTATCCAGCAGGTTATCCACTTTGGCCCGTAGCGTCAGCGCAGGTTGCAGCTGATAGGCCAGGCCCAGCCCCCACAGCGTAAAGCCGCCCAGCTCGCTGCGGCTGGCAAAATCGCCCTGATAGGTATCACTCTGATAATCCGCTGTCACAAAGGCGCTCAGCGCCTGCCATTGCTGCTCTAATCGCCAGTGTAACGTATGTTTGGGCCGGCGCACCAAACGCTGACCACTTAACTGATTTTTGGTATTCAACAAGGTATAGGCCAGCTGTTGGGTCAAACTGCCCAGCTCTGCGGTCACGGCGAACTCGACACCGGACAAACGCGCCCGGCTGATATTTTCCGGCCGGAAACTGGTCATATCAAACTGGATCAGATCCTGCACCTGGGTTTCGAACCAGGCCAGTTCAAAACTACCATTGGCAACCTGATAGCTAAGCGCAATCTCATCCGCCACACTGCGCTCTGGCGCAAGCTCTGCATTGCCGCTGCCCGGATAGTATAAATCATTAAAGGTCGGCGCTTTAAAGGCCGCACCACGGCTGGTCCGTACTAACCAATGTTCGGCAAAACGATAACCAGCCGCCAGTTGCCAGGTATTATTGGCGCCATATTGGTCGGTCAGATCGCGCCTGGCCGAGCCCTCCAGTAACCAGCTATCCTGCTTCAGATGCACACCACTGAATAGCGCCTGATTGATGCGCCGGCTTTCCAGATAACCGACACCCGAGCGCTGTACATCTTCGCTATACCAGTTAACACCCGCTAACCAATTCAGCGCCTCGCTCAATGCCAGGTTGGCCTGATAGTTAAACTCCTCGCGCTCGGTGACAAAGGGGCTGCGGGAGTCTGGACCAAAGCTGGTCTCATCATCCAGGCTACGGCTAAGCTGAGCCTGCTGTTGCAGCTGGTCGGCAGCATACTGCCAACCCAAAATATAGCTGCGATGCAATACATCGCCCTGATCTTCACTCCCCCAGGCGGTATCATACTGATAGGTGCCGGAGTTAATATCAAACTGGGCATTAAAGTCCCCCGCTACCGTGGTCAGGGCAGCAGCAAATTTGGCAAAACGCTGTTGATAGCCATCCCGGTCCGGATCCAGACCATCCCGCACGTCAAAACCGTCGGCCCGGCTGTAGCCGAAAGCGCTGTTTAACTGCAGCGCCCCAAATTGCTGGCCCAGCGCCAGATCGGCAGCGGCCTGTCCGTAACTGCCGGCATTCAGTTGCAGCTCAGCGCCCTGCCCCTGGCGGGTACTAATGACGATCACCCCAGCGAGTGCATCGGCGCCATACCAGGCCGCGCGGGGTCCACGGATCACCTCAATCCGCTCAATTAATTCCAGCGGCACCATACTCAGGGCTTTGGCACCGGTGGTGGCCGAGCCAGCGCGCACGCCGTCAATCAACACCAGGGTGTAACCGGTATTACCGCCGCGCAGATAAAGACCAGTACTTTGGCCACGGCCACCATCCCGCGACAGGTTAATGCCCGGCAACTGTGCTAATAGGGCCGGTAAGTCGGCAGCTTGCCGGGCCAGAATATCTTCACGCTCCAGCACCGAGATACTGGCCAATACATCGGCTTCTGCTAAGGCAGTGCGGCTGGCGTGAATATTAATGCGTTCAACAGACTCAGCCATAGTTGTGGCTGAACAAAGCGTAAGTAGCAGCGGTGCTGCCAGACGAAATTGCAACATAGCATCTCCCAATGTGCCCACCGCACATTGCATCAGGTTGGTCGGATTGTCAGGCCGGTCTCCGGGCTTGTTACCTGGCAGCTGTGGGCCACCACCTGCTTCACCTTCCCATCTTGCGACAGTGGCATCAGAAACAGGTACAGTCACTTACCGTTGCGGGGGCAGCTCTGGTGTTACACCAGATTCCCGTTTAACCCTCGGCAGCATCTGCCGGGGCACCTGAAAATAAAAACGGCTTCTATCCGAAGATAAAAGCCGTCGCAGTTTACGCCCTTCTCTCAGAATGTCAACAGACTTCTGGATGGCTGAACCTTAATCGCGAAAGTTGGTGAACTGAAACGCTTGCTCCAGCTCGGCGCCACGCACCAGTGCAATGACTTCCTGCAGGTCGTCGCGCTTTTTGCCGGTCACCCGTACCTGCTCGCCCTGGATCGAAGCCTGTACCTTGGCTTTGCTGTCTTTAATCAGCTTAACCAGTTTTTTCGCCATCTCGGTTTCAATACCTTGTAACAGATTCAAGGTCTTACTACAGGTTTTACCTGAGAAGGTGACACTACCCTCTTTGAATGAACGGATATCAATACCGCGTTTCACAGCCTTAGTCAGAAAAATCTCCACCATTTGCTGCAGCTGAAACTCGGCATCAGCGGTCAGGGTCACCACTTTGTCTTTTAACGCAAATTCTGCGGTGACACCGCGAAAGTCAAAGCGGGTTTGTAATTCCCGATTGGCATTATCAACAGCATTCAACACTTCCTGCTGATCGACTTCTGAGACAATATCAAAGGACGGCATCTTATTCTCCTGTATGCGGTTTACTGGCGATTATAACCAGAAAACTGTTACAATCCGAGCGACTTTCGCGGAGGTTGTAACGTGCCCCAATCCTTTTATCGTCTGTTATGCGTGCTGGTGTTAATTGTTTCTACTGTAGGTTTTCTGGCTGAAATCAGTGGTCACCGCGTCGGTGCCGGTATTGCTAACCTGGATAAACTGGCGCACTTTCTGATTTTTGTTGTACTAAGTTGGCTGTTTTTCAAAGGCTTTCGCCTGGTATTCTGGAAATTGTTTCTTTTGCTGGCACTGTATGGCGCGCTGATTGAAGTCGTGCAGGAGCACTTCACCCGTCGCCACGGCGATATCTGGGATTGGCTGGCAGATATCGCTGGCATCCTGGCATTTTACCTCGGACGTAAGCTATGGCACTTTTGCCGCCCGCGCAGCCGCGCTGCCAGATAGTTGGCCGTGGCGCCATCGGCCTGCTTGCTGCCAGTCGGTTGCAACTGGCCGGCTGGCAGGTCAGTCTATGGCTGCGGCAAGCGGCAAACCTTGATTGCATTTTTGTACCAGCAGAAGGAGCGCCCCGGTCACTGCATTTCCCCGCGGCCGAAGCACCGTTAACGCTGTTGTTAGTGCCAGTAAAAGCCTATGCCGTGCAAAGCTGCTTGCAGCAACTGGCGTCAGTACTTGCCGCCGATGCCCAGCTGATTGTCAGCCACAACGGCATGCCGGATCTGGCGTGGCTGCAACAGCAGCCGGCTCCGGGTCAGGGATTGTGGTTTCTGTCAACCAGCCATGCGGCTTTGCGCAGCGCTGATGGTGTGCAACATAGTGGTTTGGGGCAAAGCGTGCTGGCGCCTTTAAACGCTAAGGCGCAGCAAGCCACAGCAAGCGTGATGGCGATGCTGGATACGGCGCTGGGACCGGTGACCTTGACTGACGATATCCGGCCGGCTTTATGGCGCAAACTGGCCGTCAATGCGGCGATCAATCCGCTGACCGCACTTCATCAGTGCCGCAATGGCGCTTTGGCCGCAGCAGACTATCAACCCTTACTGGCGGCTATTGTGCGTGAGGTCTGTCTGGTAGCCGGCGCGGAAGGTATCAGCCTGTTGCCGGAGCCAACGCTGGCGTTAGTACAACAGGTGATCGCCAATACTGCGCACAACTATTCCTCGATGCAGCAAGATGTCAGCGCCGGACGTCAAACGGAAATCGCTGCCATCACCGGCTATATTGTGTCACGTGCAGCCAGTCACGGTTTGTCGGTACCAGAGAACCTGGCCTTATGGCAGGCGCTTCGTCATACCGCCTGAGCTATCAGGGCCGGTACACCGCCACATTTTGATAACCCATTTCCTGCAGCAGTAAGGCCTGTAGCCGGCTCATTACGCCGCGTTCGCAATAACAGTAATACTGTTTGCTCTGGTCCAGTTGCGGGAATTGGGAAGCCAGCCGGAAAAACGGGATCTGTTGTACCTGATGGCTATGCAATTGCAAGGGTTTGGCCTCAGTTTCATCCGGTGCTCGGATATCCAGCACCACCGCATCCGCAGGCAATACATCTTCTACTGCCACGGTACGGGCCTGTTGCTCGGCCTGATACTCTATGGTGCGAATATCCAGAATTTTGGCTTCCCTTACCACCTGCTGCAAGATAGCACTGTCAAAGGCCGCTTCCGTCGCCTCCACCTCTGACAGCACGGCATTGACGGTCGGGCTCTTTGAAATCACGCCACAGTATTCCGGCATAGTGCGGGCCAGTTCCTCAGCACCAATCTGTTTTGCCAGATCGATGATTTCCTGTTTATCCTGATAAATCAGTGGCCGCAGGATCAGTGTATCGGTGACCCGGTCAATTACCGCCAGATTGGCAATGGTCTGGCTGGCAACCTGACCGATACTTTCACCGGTCACCAGCGCTTTGATGTCCAGATCTGCTGCTACCTGACTGGCGGCACGCATCATCATCCGTTTTAACACCACGCCCATCAGGCCGGATTCCACTTTCTCCAGAATTTCGGTTACCACCGGCGCAAAATCAACACTGACAAATTTCACCCGATGCGACAAACTGTATTTTTGCCACAGATAAAATGCCATTTCCCGCACACCGGTTTCATGCGCTGCGCCACCTAAATTGAAGAACAGATAGTGCGTGCGTAACCCCTTACGGATCATCAGATAACTGGCCACCGCTGAATCATAGCCGCCTGAAATCAGGGAAAGAACATCAGATTGCGACGGTAGCGGGAAGCCGCCCATACCGGCAAAGCTTTCACTGACCAGTAAAAACTGCTGCTGCTTAATTTCCAGCTTAATCGTCAACTCAGGCTTTTTCAGTTGCACCCTGGCACTGCTGACCCGCTGGTTCAGCCCGCCACCGATATAACGCTCGGCTTCCAGCGAACTAAAACTGTGGCTCCCCTGCCGTCTGACCCGGACACAAAACGTCTTGCCCGGCAACTGAGCTTCGTAAACCGCGGCCACCTGCAGAAAAATATCGTGCAGGTCATTAAACTGCCGGGTTTGCATCTGAGAAAAACTGACGATACCGGGAATACAGCTCAAACGTTCAATCATCTGACTGCGCAGTGATGGCGTGTCATACTGACTGCGTACGGTAAGGTGGTCAAAGTTATTCAGCACTTCTACCTGTTCATCCAGTTGTTTCAGGATGGTTCTCAGGTTGCGCTCCAACAGCATGGTCTGCCGTTTACGCACTGATTTACTTTTGATCGAGATTTCCGGGTGCAGCTTGATAATAAATTCCAGCATGATGGCTTGTCAGTAGCAAAAAATGGCGCGCATTATAGCGAAAAAGCCAGCAAAGTGCGAACAAGGCACCAGGCTGGCCTAGCCTCTTACCAGGACTTTAGCCTAAGGCGGATTGATTGGTTGCAAGCTGACGGGCTCCGACTCCTTGGCTTTACCCTGCATAATGGCAATTTCTACCCGCCGGTTACGGCGCCGGTTTAACTCGCTATTATTAGGTACCAGAGGCCTGGTATCGGCATGTCCCACCACGCTTAAGCGATTACGGTCAAAACCTGGCGCCCGCAGCAGCTCACTGGCAACTGATACCGCGCGTTTTGCCGATAGATCCCAATTATTCAGATGCAGCTCATCGGCGACCTGAAAATCATCAGTGTGACCACTGACGGTAATCTCTCCCGGAATATCCACCAACATCCGGCCAATTTGCTGCAAAATAGGTTTAAATCTTGGTTGTAAAAAGGAAGAGCCTGACGGGAAAGAGCCATTTTCCCGAATACGGATAATAATTTGCTGCCCCAGCGATTCCAGCTCAATGGCACCATCAACAATTTGCTGTTCCAGCTCCTGCGCCATTTTCTTAACCGTTTCGTTAATCTGTTCCTGCGCAGCCTCGGCCATCGCTTCTGCGGTTTCCGTTTCTTCAGCATTTAATGCAGACTGGCCACCAGTCTGATCTTCTCGCTGCTCCTGACGCCCACCGGCCGAATCTTCTTCGCCCGCCTGAAACTCAATCACCTGTTGTGTCATTTCCATCGTTTGCTGCTGGATGGTTTCAATCGGCGTCGGATCGGGCCGGCCAGGCCGGAACTCCATCGCAATAACACTGGTGCCCTTTGGAATATCATCCACTTCAATTTTATTTTGCACACCAAAGGCAAACTTCATCGAGCCGGCAATTTGCTTAAATTTCAACACATCCATTTCGGAGAAGGCCAGCAATAACACAAAGAAGCACATTAACAATGCCATCAGATCGGCAAAGGTGCCCATATACTGAGGTAAACCAGGTGGTGGGCATTTACACTCTTGCTCGCTATCACTCATGCGGCTTCTCCGGCGACCTCACGTTTCCCCTGGGCCAGATAATTGCGCAGGATCCCCTCTATCACTTTCGGGTTCTGACCGTCCTGGATCCCCAGGACCGCATCCAGGATCAGCATATTGTTAAGTTTTTCCTGCTGATTGCGAATGGCCAGCTTATCGGCCAGTGGAATGGCAATAACGTTGGCAATAAAGGCACCGTAGAGCGTAGTTAACAGGGCCACCGCCATCGCCGGACCTATCGCTTTCGGGTCATCCATGTTGGATAACATCGCCACCAAACCGATTAGAGTACCAATCATCCCCATCGCTGGCGCCACATCACCGAGGCTCTTAAATACGCCAATAGCGTTTTCATGACGTTTCTCGGTCAGCGCAATATCTTTTTGCAAGGTCGCCCGCACCACATCGGCATCATGGCCATCAACCAGCATATTGATGCCTTTTTGCATAAAGGCATTTGGGATCTCCGCCTCCTCCAGCGCCAGGAAACCGCCTTTGCGCGCTGAGTCACCCAACTGCACCGCTTTTTCAATCAGCTCTTCCGGGGCTTCAATCTTAAACATAAAGGCTTTTACCGCAGCCTTACCGGCACCGAGAAACTGTGTCAGGGTAAATTTTGACAGCACAACAAAAACTGAGCCGCCAACCACAATTAACACCGAGACCAGATCGCCAAACATCCCAGGATCACCGGCACTACCGATAATCATCGCCATCACCACAAAGCCGATAGCGCCTAACATTCCGATCAGCGTCGCTAAATCCACATCTCACTCCTTAACCGACAGAAATTGTGCTGACTAACTTTTATACGTATAGCTTAATTTTACCTTAGCCAACACTCTGTTATCGACTTCAGTTGCTGAACATTAAGCAATAATTCAACGCAAAATACCAATTTAGTCGTTTCCAAGTCGTGCAGCATTGACCATAATAGCCTGCTAGGATAAGGTTGCGCACAGTTTTTGGGGAGTCGGATGAATAAAAAAAACGCAGACACCATGCCGTTTGAACAGTCGATGCAGGAACTGGAGCTTATTGTCCAGCAACTGGAGCAGGGCGAACTATCGTTAGAGCAGGCGCTGAGCCAATTTGAACGTGGTATAGCGCTGGTTAAACACAGTCAACTGCAACTGCAAGGTGCCGAACAAAAAGTCCAGATTTTACTGCAACAACAGCAGCAAGAGAGTCTGGCGGCCTTTAGTCCGGAGACAGGAGACTAATTTGACCCCAGCCAGCCTGCCGCTGCTCCAGCAACGTCTGGAGCAGCAACTTACCCTTTTGCTGGACGCCAGAAAGTCGTCCAGCCCCGAACTCTACCCGGCGATGGCGTACAGCCTGTTGCTTGGCGGTAAGCGGGTGCGACCTTATCTGGTTTATCAGTGTGGCCAGTTACTCGGTGCCAGTCTGGCGGACCTGGATGGCCCGGCGATGGCCATCGAAATGCTGCATACCTATTCGCTGATCCATGACGACCTGCCAGCGATGGATAATGACGATTTACGCCGCGGTAAGCCAACCTGCCATAAAGCCTTTGACGAAGCCACAGCTATCCTGGCCGGTGACGCGTTACAGGCACTGGCGTTCGAGGTGCTAAGTTCGCACCCTTATCAGCGCCTTGCTGCAGCGCGACAATTGCAGATGGTACAGGCACTGGCAAGCGCAGCGGGTGCCGCCGGCATGTGTGGCGGTCAAGCCATTGATTTAGCCCAAACCAATCAGCAGATCAGTCTGGCCAGACTGGAGCAAATGCACCGGCTGAAGACCGGCGCCTTAATTGAGTGTAGTGTAAAGTTAGCCTATTATTGCAGTCCGCTGCAGGATGAGCAGATCCTACAACACCTGACCACTTTCGCCGGCGCTCTGGGCCTGGCATTTCAGGTTCAGGACGATATTCTGGATATTGAGGGCGACACCCTGACACTCGGCAAACCGCAGGGCTCAGATTTACGTGCTAACAAGGCAACCTATCCGGCGCTCCTGGGATTGGATGGCGCCAGAGCTAAAGCGGATGAACTTTATCGACAGGCGCTGCGGGCTCTCGACAGCTTACCATTCGAGACAACTGAACTGCGGGCCTTTGCCCACTATATAATCGCCAGAACGTTTTAACCAAGGCATTTGGTAACTAAGCTATGCATATTGATATGACGGATTATCCGCTACTGGACAAGGCTAACCTGCCCGAGCAACTCAGGTTGCTGCCGCAGGAGCAATTACCGCAACTGAGTCAGGAGTTGCGCCAGTTTTTATTGAAAACGGTCAGCCAGAGCAGTGGTCACTTCGCCTCGGGGCTGGGCACCGTCGAGCTGACCGTCGCTCTGCATTATGTCTACAATACTCCCTTTGATCGGGTGATCTGGGATGTCGGCCATCAGGCCTATCCGCACAAAATTCTGACTGGTCGTCGTGAGCGGATGCATACCATCCGGCAAAAAGATGGCCTGCATCCGTTTCCGTATCGCGAAGAAAGCGAGTATGACGTGTTATCCGTCGGCCACTCCAGCACCTCGATCAGTGCGGCACTGGGCATGGCTATCGCCGCACAGCAAGCCAAAAGCCAGCGTAAAGTTGTGGCGGTAATTGGTGATGGCGCCATTACCGCCGGCATGGCATTTGAAGCACTAAATCATGCCGGTGAAGTCAAACCCGACATGCTGGTCATTCTGAACGACAACGAAATGTCGATTTCCGAGAACGTTGGCGCCCTGAATCAGTATTTTGCCCGCATCCTGTCCGGCAGCTTTTACACCAGCCTGCGTGAAGGTGGTAAAAAGATCCTGCGTGGTATGCCGCCGTTGCATGAGCTGGCCAGTAAAGCCGAAGAACACTTTAAAGGCATGGTGACACCAGGTACCTTCTTTGAAGAGTTGGGTTTTAACTATATTGGCCCGATAGACGGTCATGATGTGTTGTCGCTGGTCGATACCATTCGCAATATGCGTCAGCTTAAAGGGCCGCAACTGCTGCATATAGTCACCAAAAAAGGTAAAGGCTATGCCCCTGCTGAGGCCGATCCTATCGGCTATCACGCCGTTGCCAAGTTTGATCCCAGTGCCAGCAGTCAACCCACCAAGAAAGCCGGTTTACCGAGCTTTTCGAATATTTTCGGCCAGTGGATTTGTGATATGGCGGAGCAGGACGAACGGTTACAGGCAATAACCCCGGCGATGCGCGAAGGGTCGGATCTGGTGGCCTACTCCAAGCGTTTTCCAAAACGCTATTTCGATGTTGCCATTGCCGAACAACATGCTGTTACCCTTGCCGCAGGGATGGCGATTGAGGGTCTTAAGCCAGTAGTCGCCATTTACTCCAGTTTCTTACAACGTGGCTATGATCAGTTAATTCACGACGTTGCCCTGCAGCAACTGGATGTGTTATTCGCCATTGACCGAGCCGGCATTGTTGGCGCGGATGGCCCTACGCATCAGGGTGCCTTCGATATCAGTTTTATGCGCTGTATCCCGAATATCACCATTATGGTGCCATCGGATGAAAACGAATGCCGGCAGATGTTGTATACCGGCTATCAACACCCCGGAGTTGCAGCGGTGCGCTATCCAAGAGGTAGCGGTACTGGTGTTGCTGCAGAAGAAAAGATGGAATTACTACCAATAGGTAAAGCCCGGCTGGTGCGTCAGGGAGAACAGCTGGCGATCCTGGCGTTTGGCCCGTTATTGGCGGCCTGTCAGTTAGCAGCCGACACCCTTAACGCAACCCTGGTGGATATGCGTTTTGTTAAGCCTTTGGATGAACAGTTATTACAACAGCTGATGCGCAGCCATGGTCAGATCCTGACGGTAGAAGACAATGCGCTGATGGGCGGGGCCGGTTCAGCAGTGAATGAATACCTTATGCAGCACCACTACCAGGGCAAAGTGATGAACCTGGGACTGCCGGACGAGTTTATTAAACATGGCAGCCAGCAGGAAATCTATCAGGAGCTGGGGCTGGATAGCGAGGGGATCCTGACACAGGCGCAGGCGCTGACCGCGCTAAGCAAGACAAAGTGAGCAAGACAAAGTAAGCCAGGCAAAGCCTGGCCATAATAATGCAGTGCAAACAAAGGCTCCTGACGGAGCCTTTGTTATTCGGTCTTAAGCCAGATCAGGCCTTCGGCCTGCAAGCGATTGACCTGTTGCTCTAAATCCTCAGTTTCTTCAAATTCAAACGCATCCAACTGGCTGGCAAACTGCAGACTGGCGACTTTGGCGACTCGCCCATGCTGCTGTAATTGCCGCAATGCCAGGCTGGCCAACTGTAATGAAAACTCCCAACTTAACAAGCTGCCGCCGAGTAATGGCAAAGGATACCAGGCATAGGCGCCCGACACGGACAATGTCAGCGGGCTACCATCACCCAGCGCTAAGTCGCAACCGGACAGTAAGTCCAGCAGCCGCCGGCTATAGGGGCCTACTTGCTGCTGCAAAATTTCCCGGAACACGACCACAAAACGCCCGTCGTCTAAACGTACAACATAGTCTGAGCCCCGGGTTTCGCGGCTTAACACCGCACTGAAGTGTTGCAACAGGCTATCCGCCAGACCTTTACCATGAGTTGCCAGCAGCTGATCCAGCCCATCTGCTTGCAGCACCAGCAACGCAATAATCTTGCCTTGCTGCTGCAGGCTGTCGATATTGCGCTGAAAGTGCTCGATGTCTTTTGGTAATTGCTCAGACAGAAAGCGGCTATTCCGCAGCCCCGTCAGACTATCTCGGTGAGTCAGTTGCTGCAGTTGTTCATTCAGCACATTCAGTCGCTGATTGCTGTTTTCCAGTTCCAGCGTACGCTGTTGCACCAGACGCGCCAGTTGCTCCTGTTTTAATAAGGCATTCTGCCGGTATAACCAAAACAAGCCGTAAAGGGTACTGATAAACAGCAATAACCAGAGTAGACGATAAATTAATGTCTCATCAAAACGACGGGGGATCACCAGCTGCAGTTGTGCCTGTGCTGCATCCTGCCATTGCTGATGCCGGTACTTTACCTGCAATAAGAAGTCAAAATTACCCGGCGGCAGGTTAGTGTACACCGCCTCCCGGCGTTGTGGACTGACGTGCCAATCTTTATCAAAGCCCTCTAATTTATAACGAAATACCAGACTTTCCGGCCGGTCAAACTCTAACGCCGTAAAGCTGAGCTGCATATTGCGTTCATATTGCTCCAGTACCACACTACGCTGCGTCGCGGCAACCGGGTAAAAATGTTGCGCATTAACTGATTTCAGGTGTGGTCTCGGCTCTGGTAAGGCACTGACCGCCGGCAGCTCCGGCACACTGACGACGCCTTTTAATGTTGGATACCAAAGCTGCTGCTGCCAGTACACGACTTTAGACGCCCCTGCGCCATTGCAGCAACGGCTGGACAGCGAGCCCATCTGCCGATCGAATGGCGATAAAATCTCTTCCAGCCGGTATCCTTCAGTGCGGGCGGCTTCCAAGCTGGCGCGTTGCAAACGAAAGATCCCCTTGTGAGTACTAACCCAAATCCAGCCACTATGCTGATGATAGTAAAAACTCACTGCCGGGCCATGCACCAGGCCATTACCGCCATGCAGTTGCTGCCAGCTCTGCCCCGGCAACATAATAAAGATCCCGTCATCCAGGGTACTGACCAGCGTGGTATCGTCCGGTAGTAACAGCGCCGCCAGTATATAGGCGTTGTAGAGCGCAGTACCCGATCCTTGCCGGCTTAATCTGTTATTCTGCCAGCGGTACAAGCCGCGGCTGGTGCCCAATAACAACTGTCGCTCGTTACGATTCAGGGTGGTGATCTGACGTGATTCAAGTTGCTGATTCAACTCCGAGAAATGTAGTTCACCATCAACAACCTGATACAGGCCCTGCAAGGCCGCGATCCAAACTCGTCCCAGCGGATCCGGTACCATAGCTCTCACTGTTTGCCCCTGTAATTGCGGGAAAACCGGCAGTAAACGCCCTTGCTCCTCATCCAGCTGATACAATCCACGCTCCATGGCTAACCAGAGTGTGTGCTCATCCGGCCAGAACATGTCATGAACAGTTTGCGCCTGTAATGCCTCTTCCGCTAGCAATTGCCGGTAGAAACCGGCTTTATCAAGAATTCCTAACTCGGTCTGCGCCGCGATCAACAACTGTCCCTGAGGGGTCAACCCCAGACTACGGACCACCGGATCATGTCCGGGCTGCAAACGCCGGATCTGTGCCAGACTGGCGCGAAACACACCGTCGCTAAAACTGCTTAGCCACAGATGTTGTTGCTGATCCTGATACAGCGCGCTAAACCATGGCGAACTGCCTAACTCCTCCAGCGTAACAGTTTGCCAATGCTCCTGGCCAAAACGGTAGAACAACTTGCGGTAGGCTGAGATCCAGGTTGCGCCATGGGCATCCTGCAACACCTGATACACTGGCGCCACGCTGCCATCGGGCAGAGCCTGCGCTTTGACCCCCTGCTCCGTCAACCGGTATAGCCCGGATTCACTTGCCAGAAATAAGCCTTCATCGCTACCACTGAGATCGTAGAGTGGGGTTTGCATTAACTCTGTTGGCAACGCATGCTGTAACCACTCACCATCAGGGGTCCGCTGATACAAATATTCCGCAGCGGCGACCCACAGCTGTTGCTGAAAATACGTTAGCTGGCTGACAACGGCTTTGATATGCTCCACTCGTTTCACCTGCCCCTGACTAACACTAAATAGTTGGTCGGCGGCAACCCAGATTTCACCGTTATCCAGCTCGAGTATTGACGTTACTTCGTTGTAAAGCGGTAAACGCTGAAATTGCCATTGTTGCGGATGGAACACTGATAAACCAGCTTTGGTACCGATCCAGATCCGGCCTTCTTTATCGGTTAGTAGCTGGGTAATCGCATTACTGGCAAGCTGTGGATGAGTTTCAGTAGTAAAGATTTCAAATTGCTGGCCATCGAAGCGATGCAAGCCGTAGAGGGTGCCGAACCATAAATAACCCTGTTGGTCCTGCGTAATGGTGCGGACTGAGTTACTTGCCAGACCGTTGGCACTGGTCCAGTGTTTAATATCATAATCGAACACCGAAGAGGTGACGGCCTGCACGGGCAACAAATAGCACAGCGCTAATAACATGCAGAGTAGTCGCATCTCCCCTCCGTAGATTAGGTATCCTTATAACCAACCCTGCTTCAGCAAGGCGTGCATAATCAGTAAAGCCGGTATTGCTGCCAACAGGTCATCCAGCATAATGCCAACACCACCATGCACCCGCTGATCAAACCAACGGATCGGCCAGGGTTTGACAATATCAAAGAAGCGGAATAATACAAAGCCAACTAACAGGCTGCTAACAGAAATTGGCACCAGCAGCATCGTCAGCATAAAGCCGATAATCTCATCCCAGACAATGGCACCATGGTCATGCTCGCCCACATCCGCCGCGGCTTTGCCACAAATATAGCAACCCAAAGCGGCGCCAAACAGCAAAAACAGCCCGTACCAAAGCGTGCCTAACTGACTGAATAATAAGATCAGCGGCACCGCAGCAAGAGTTCCAAAGGTACCAGGTGCCTTTGGTGCTAAACCACTGCCAAAGCCAAGGGCTAAGAAATGCTGCCATTTAGACAGCTGAAATTTAGTGTTCTGCATCAGAAATGAACAAAGCCAGTATGTTGATAACTAATGGCCTGTTCCCCGGCTTTTAATTCCAGTTTGCCACTGGCGCCGGTAATACGGCCGATACAAGTAACGGGTACGCCATAAGGGCTTAACAGCACATCAAGAGCACCACGACGACTCTCAGGTACCGTAAACAGCAACTCGTAGTCCTCGCCGCCGGATAAAGCTAACTGTAAGGCTTCGGCCTGATCGCAGCTGTCTTTTAATGCCTGTGACATCGGGATTCGATTGATATCAATAAAGGCACCAACGCCGGACCGGCGCAGAATATGCGGTAAATCACCGGCCAGACCATCAGAGATATCCATTGCACTACTCGCCAGATTGCGCAGCGCCTGCCCCAGGGCTACCCGTGCTGATGGATAATGAAAACGCTGCAGTAGGTGGCCCTGATGTTTCTTACTGACCTGATGCTGGCCTTGCACTAACTTTAAACCGAGCGCGGCATCACCCAAAGTGCCGGTAACATAGATATAATCGCCAACCTTGGCCCCGCTGCGGGTAATGGCTTTACCATGCGGCACCAACCCCTTGGCAATCATAGTCAGACTAAGTGGTCCGCGGGTAGTATCGCCACCAATCAACTGGCAGTGATAATAGTCGGCAGTTTCATGTAAACCGGCAGCAAATTCCGCCAGCCAGTCTTCTTTCACTTCCGGTAACGTCAGGGCTAACGACAGCCAGGCAGGTTCCGCGCCCATCGCTGCTAAATCACTGACGTTCACTGCGACCAACTTATGGCCGAGGGCTCTGGGATCAACATCGGCAAAGAAATGGGTGCCACAGACCATAGTATCGGTGGTGATCACCAGATCATAGCCATCCCGCACCTGCAGTACAGCACCGTCGTCACCGATCCCCAGTTGGGTATCAGCGCGTTTCGCCCCGGCCTGACTAAAGTACCGGGCAATTAAATCAAATTCACCCATACAGATTAAAAAGCCGACTTACGTCGGCCTCCATAAAGCAGGTTATGCTGGTCGTAATACCCGGACGGCTTTGTCCAGGATACCATTGACGAATTTGTGGCTATCATCCGCGGCGAAGGCTTTGGCCAATTCGATCGCTTCATTAATGACAACCTTATAAGGCACATCCAGGCGGTATTTCAGCTCATAAGCCGATACCCGTAACACGGCTTTCTCGACTAGATCGATATCTTCAAACGGCCGCTCCAGAAAGGGTTTAATGGCTTCATCGAGCTTGCTGTGATGTAACACCACGCCACGCAGAATATCCTGGAAGTAAGGCACATCCAGATGTTTGACATTGTTTTCCAGCAACAGTTGCTGTTCAATATCGGCAATCGGATTCTGACTGACTTGCCAGCTGTAGATACCTTGTACCGCTAACGAGCGGGACTGACGACGCACATTTGGTTTCATGCCGGTTTCCTGTTACAACTGCTCAAGCACATTAATCATTTCCAGTGCCGACATCGCTGCTTCACCGCCTTTATTGCCTGCCTTGGTTCCGGCACGCTCAATCGCCTGCTCGATACTGTCAACAGTCAGCACGCCAAATGCCACCGGCAGGTCAAACTGCATCGCGACCTGGGCAATACCTTTCACACATTCGCCGGACACATATTCAAAGTGCGGCGTGCCACCACGGATCACCGCGCCCAGCGCAACGATAGCGTCGTATTTTTTGCTGGCAGCAACCCGCTGCACCGCTAATGGCAGTTCGAAGGCACCGGGGATCCGCACCACGGTAATATCTTCAGCGGCGATATTGCCGACACGCTGTAAGGTATCTACGGCGCCGCTAAGCAAACTTTCGACGATAAAACTGTTAAAGCGCGCGACCACGATCGCGATCTTTTTACCTGTTGCAGCATAGCCTGCTTCAATCACCTGCATTGCCAGTCCTTACTTGTTAACTGCCACTAAAATCAGCCGCGCATAATAGCATAGTCTGCGACGTTCTGGCAGAGGCTTATTCAGAAACGTAATCCACCACTTCCAGGCCAAAGCCTGACAGCGCGTGATACTTTTTCGGTTGGCTTAACAGCCGCATTTTCCGCACACCAAGGCTGGCCAGAATTTGCGAGCCGACGCCAACATTACGGGAGGTACCTTTCCAGGGGGCAGAGCGGGGTTTTTCACCTTTATCTTCGGCCTGGAAATTCTGCACCATTTGTACCAGCTCGTCAGTCGACTCGTGCTTACCCAGCAGCACCAGCACCCCGCCCTCGTTAGCAATACGCTGCATGGCAGTGTGCAATGGGAAACTCAGATTAGCGCCACGGTTGCTCAGTAATAAATCACTGAAGGTATTGTGTAAATGTACCCGTACCAGCGTGGGTTGTTCTGGCTGGATTTCCCCTTTCACCAGCGCAAAGTGCAGCTGATTATCGATAGTATCTTTAAAGGTCACCAGTTCAAACTCGCCCATCTCCGTTGGCAGCTGGCAGGTTGCCACTTTTTCGATAGTGGTTTCATTCAGGTTCCGGTATTCAATCAAATCGGCAATGGTGCCAATCTTAATATTATGTTGCTTGGCAAAGACTTCCAGATCCGGACGCCGCGCCATGGTACCGTCATCATTCAGGATTTCGACAATCACAGCGGCCGGTTCCAGGCCAGCCAGACGCGCCAGATCACAGCCGGCTTCGGTGTGACCAGCACGCACCAGCACACCGCCGTCCTGCGCCATTAACGGAAAAATATGGCCGGGCTGCACGATATCTGCCGGGCTGGCGTCACGAGCTACCGCCGCTTTCACAGTGCGGGCGCGGTCTGCCGCCGAAATACCGGTGGTAACCCCCTCGGCGGCTTCAATCGATACGGTAAAATTGGTCGAAAACGGCGATTTATTGGCATCAACCATTAACGCCAGATTAAGCTGCTTGCAGCGCTTTTTGGTCAGGGTTAAACAAATCAGACCGCGGCCATATTTGGCCATAAAGTTAATCGCTTCCGGCGTAACATATTCGGCCGCCATCACCAGATCGCCTTCATTTTCACGATCTTCATCGTCCATCAGGATCACCATCTTGCCCTGACGGATATCTTCAATAATTTCAGCGGGGGTATTCAGTTGCATAACTAACCTTCTTATAAAAAGCCGCGCTGCGCCAGCAACGCCAAATCAACACCGCCCTTAGGCGCCGCAACCGGTGTGGTTAACAGCCGCTGGATATAGCGGGCTAACAGATCCACCTCTATATGTACCCGACTGCCTTTTTGCAAGGTCAGTAAGGTAGTTTGTGCTGCCGTATGCGGCACTATGGTTAAGCGAAAACGGTCAGTCAGCACTTCATTTACGGTCAGACTAATGCCATCGATAGTCACCGAGCCTTTGTGGGCAATAAAGGGCGCCAGTTCTGCCGGCAGCGCAAACCACAGTTGCCAGGCACGGGCGCTTTGTTCCATGGCCAGCAAAGACGTCACCCCATCGACATGACCACTCACCAGATGCCCACCGAGACGCCCGGTTGCCAGCAGCGCCTTCTCCAGATTCAACAACTGCCCGACCTTATATTCACCAAAGCGGGTCAGGGCTAAGGTTTCAGCCGACAAGTCTGCACTAAAAGACTGGGCACCTAGCGCAGTGACCGTCAAACAGACACCATTCGTCGCGATACTATCGCCCAATTTGACGTCGCTAAAATCCAGACTACTGCTCTGGATGGTGACACTCAGATCGCCGCCCTTGGGGCTAAGCCGGCTCAGGGTGCCGGTGGCTTCAATAATACCGGTAAACATCTTATTCCTCGCTAGGGCGGGCGCGCAGGCGCAGGTCCGGCCCCAGACTAATAACCTCATTAAACGCCAGTTTTGGCGTCTGCGCCAGTTGCTGAAAATCCCCCAGCACCGCCAATGGCCGGCCTTGTTCGCCCAGCAGCAGCGGGGCCTGATACAGCAGTAATTCATCCACTAAGCCAGCTTTTAGCAAACTGCCCGCCAGGACAGCACCGGCCTCCGTCCACAGACTATTAATCTGTCGCGCTGCGAGTCGTGTTAGCAGCTGAACCAGATCCAACTGGCCGTCAGCGCTTAACGCCAGCGGCAATCGTTCTACTGCGACCTTTGTCTCGGCTAACATACGCGGCGCGGCGTCAGCGGCATAACACAGCAGCACCGGACCACCTTCATTAAACAGCGGTTCGCTGCCACTTAACCGCTGCTGCCGGTCCAGAATCACCCGCAGTGGTTGGCGTAAACTGCCATCGGCGAGCGGCCGGATCAAGGCTGCCGGCTCTGCGCCAGCATCGCTACTTTGCCTTACCGTTAAGCGCGCCGCATCGGCGAGTACGGTACTGGCGGTGGATAAAATCGCGCTAACCTGCGCCCGCCATAGCTGCACGTCAGCGCGTGCGGCGTCACTGGTTAGCCATTGACTCTGGCCATTAGCCAGGGCGGTACGTCCATCCAAACTGGCCGCCAGTTTCAGATACAGATAAGGCCGCTGCCGCTCCATCCGGCTTAAGAAGCCCGGATTAAGCGCTCTGGCTTCCTCTGTTAATAAACCGTACGCAACGCTAATGCCAGCTTGTTGCAGTATGGCAACGCCCTTACCGGCGACCAGCGGATTCGGATCCAGCATCGCAATCACCACCCGGGCGACACCGGCTTTTACCAGTGCTTCCGCACAAGGTGGCGTGCGACCATAGTGGGCACAGGGCTCCAGCGTCACGTAACAGGTCGCACCCCGGGCGGCGCTGCCGGCTTGTTGTAAGGCAAAGACTTCAGCATGCGGGCCGCCGGCTTGCTGATGAAAGCCTTCGCCGAGCACCTGACCATCCTTAACCACCAGCGCTCCCACATTGGGGTTGGGATCAGTCGTAAAACGGCCCTGTGCGGCCAGCGCCAGCGCGCGGCGCATAAAAGCATGATCGGCCTGACTAAAACTCACCTTATTGCTCTCCGAGACGGGCAATTTCTTCACCAAACTCGCGGATATCTTTAAAGGAGCGGTACACCGAGGCAAAGCGCACATAAGCAACTTTATCAACTTTCACCAGCTCATCCATAATCAGATTCCCCAGCAAATTACTGGCGACTTCACGTTCACCGGTGGCCCGGAGCTGGGATTTAATTTTATTAATCAGCTGCTCAATTTGTTCGGTCGCCACCGGCCGCTTTTCCAGTGAGCGTAATAAACCGCTGCGTAACTTATCTTCATTAAAGGGTTCTCGGGAGCCGTCACGTTTAATAATTCGTGGCATCACCAACTCTGCCGCTTCAAAGGTAGTAAAGCGCTCGTGGCAAGCCAGGCACTCGCGACGACGGCGTACCTGATGACCATCGGCGACCAGACGCGAGTCAATGACCTTGGTATCATCGGCATTACAAAAGGGACAATACATACTGACCTTTTACCCCCTAGCTAACTGTTCAGGACAAGGCGCTAACAGCCTGTTTAGCCGGCGCTTTGCATAAAAGAATGGCCGCATTAGCGGCCATCACAGCATAGCACGAGTTATGCCTTAGGCATAAACCGGGAAGCGGCCACAGACTTCAGCCACCTGAGCCCGTACCTTGGCAATTACCGCCTCATCACCACGGCTATCCAGCACATCACAAATCAGGTTAGCAACCAAACGCGCTTCGGCTTCTTTAAAACCACGACGGGTAATGGCCGGGGTACCGATGCGCAGACCGCTGGTAACAAATGGCGAACGCGGGTCGTTCGGCACTGAGTTCTTGTTTACCGTAATATGCGCCTGACCTAACCAGGCATCAGCATCTTTACCGGTGATATCTTTATCGATCAGATCCATCAGGAACAGATGGTTCTCGGTACCACCGGATACAATCTTATAGCCACGGCTGATCATCTCAGCACACATGGCTTTAGCGTTCACCAGCACCTGCTGCTGATAAACTTTAAATTCCGGCTGCAGCGCTTCTTTAAAGGCTACCGCTTTCGCCGCGATCACATGCATTAACGGGCCACCTTGTCCGCCCGGGAACACCGCTGAGTTCAGTTTCTTCTCAATGGCTTCGTTCTTACGGGCCAGGATCAGACCGCCACGTGGGCCAGCCAGGGTTTTATGGGTAGTGGTGGTCACCACATCGGCGATAGGCACCGGGTTTGGATACAGACCCGCCGCCACCAAACCGGCAACGTGCGCCATATCCACCATCAGGTAGGCACCGACTTTATCCGCGATATCACGGAAGCGCTGCCAATCAACAATACCTGAGTAAGCCGAGAAGCCGGCAATAATCAGCTTCGGCTTGTGCTCTAAGGCCAGGGCTTCAGCCTGATCATAATCAATCACACCCGTTTCAGGATGCAGACCGTACTGTACCGCATGATACAGCTTACCCGAGGCGCTTACTGTGGCACCGTGCGTCAGGTGACCGCCATGGGCCAGACTCATACCCAGAATAGTATCGCCGGCATTTAACAAGGCCAGGAATACCGCGGAGTTCGCCTGTGAACCTGAGTGCGGTTGCACGTTGGCGTAGTCGGCACCAAACAATTCTTTCGCGCGGGCAATGGCTAAATCTTCCGCGATATCCACATATTCACAGCCGCCGTAGTAACGTTTGTGCGGATAACCTTCAGCATATTTATTGGTTAATTGTGAACCTTGCGCCTGCAGCACCCGGGGGCTGGCATAGTTTTCTGACGCGATCAGCTCAATGTGAGCCTCCTGCCGCTCAGTTTCCTGAACCATGGATTGCCATAATTCCGGATCAAAATCCGCAATATTCATATCACGCTTTAACATGCTTTCTCCTGAGCGCGGCTATCACGCTTAACGTTAACGACAGTTTGAAAAACTGGCGGCTATTCTACCCTGAAATAAAAATTGTTGCACCGAAAAAACAGCCATCCAGACTTCTGAAAAAGCAAATCTGCCGCCGGCGCCGTATTAGCGCGCTAAAAATGTGCAGCAAAGTTGCCAAAGCCGCGGCCATCGGCTACATTACTGGTTATTCATACAGCATACTAAGCAGTAATGACTTCGACGCGGAAAATTATTCATCTGGATATGGACTGCTTCTTCGCCGCCGTGGAGATGCGCGATAATCCGCGGCTGCGTGATATTCCGCTTGCCATCGGCAGTGACGGTAAACGGGGTGTTGTCGCCACCTGTAATTATCCGGCGCGGGCCTTTGGTGTGCGCTCCGCGATGTCCAGTCATGAGGCGTTAAAGCGTTGCCCACAGCTGACTTTTGTCCGCGGCAATATGGATAAATATCAGGCAGTCAGTAAGCAGATCCGCCAGATTTTTTTGCGCTACACGCCGTTAGTCGAACCCTTATCTCTCGATGAAGCCTATCTTGATGTCAGTGCCAGCCCACATTTTGCCGGCAGCGCGACACTGATTGCCGAAGATATCCGCCGTAGCGTGTTCGCGGAAACCGGTCTGACCGTCTCCGCCGGGGTGGCACCAAATAAATTTCTGGCAAAAATTGCCAGTGATGAAAATAAGCCGGATGGGCTTTTTGTGTTAACGCCGGCTAAGGTAGCTGACTTTGTTGCCGCTCTGCCACTACGCAAAATTCCCGGTGTCGGCCCTAAGGCAGCAGAGAAACTGGCCAGGCTGGGATTGCAATTTTGCCGCGATATCGTACCGCCGGGTGGTGAAGTGCCGCTGCCGTTACTAAGCGCCCTACTCAAAGAGTTCGGCAGTCAAACTGCCAGTTTATTAGAGCGCTGTCAGGGTATCGATCTGCGGGAGGTGCAACCGAGCCGGGAGCGCAAATCGGTTGCGGTGGAGCGCACCCTGGCCAGCGATTTACACCAGCTAACTGACGCCCAGCAGATGCTGCAACAGTTATTGCCGGATTTACAATGCCGGCTCGAGCAAAGCGGCAAGGCGCATTTACTGGCCAAAATCGGCGTGAAATTAAAGTTTAGTGATTTTCGGCTGACCACAGTCGAGACGCAAAGCCAGCATCTGGATCCGGTTTTACTAAACGAGCTGTTAGCACAGGCCTGGCAAAGACGCGCGGATCAGGGTATTCGCTTGCTGGGATTGCAATTGGGCTTTAAAACACAGTGCGAAGAGCAGTTAAGCCTGCCATTTGACGTGACGCTAACCCACCCGAATAACAGTAACAGTGCCGCCTGTCTGCCTGGCTAAACCAGCCGGTTTAAACCACAGCAGCGGTACCAATTAAAACGGCAATAAAGTCGGCTGCAATAAAAAGCCGGCGCTAGGGCCGGCTCTTTTACAAAAACGAGACTAATTAACCGGTAACAGTGACGTTTTCAGCCTGTGGGCCTTTTTGACCTTCAGTAACTTCGAAAGTTACTTTCTGGCCTTCAACCAGCGTTTTACGGCCAGTGCCGTTGATGGCGCGGAAGTGTACAAACACGTCTTTGCCGCCGTCACGGGCGATAAAACCAAAACCTTTTTCCTCGTTGAACCACTTCACTGTACCAGAAATTAACTGTGACATAACATTCTCTTACTTAAACAAAAGTTTGCCGGAGCTCCGGCGTCTTAAATATTACCGGCCAGGTAATCGAGCTGATAGATATTCAACCGCATTATCAGTGGCGCTGATGCTGTGGTCAACATAAATACCGGAGCGAACAGAACTTTCGTTGCTGTACAGGCCGTACCGGCGACATGGCAAGTTTTGCTATGTCACTTTTTGAGTGTAGCAGCAGATGTTGAAAAAATAATCACTCTGGCTGAATTTTTTTCCGCCGCACCGGTGCACTGCCATCGTCGCCGCCTTGAAAGAAACGTTTGGCCGTTGCGGTTGGGCTGGTTTCAGGTTTTGCCACTACCC
Source organism: Alishewanella sp. HH-ZS (assembly GCF_001704375.1). Classification (NCBI taxonomy): domain Bacteria; kingdom Pseudomonadati; phylum Pseudomonadota; class Gammaproteobacteria; order Alteromonadales; family Alteromonadaceae; genus Alishewanella; species Alishewanella sp. HH-ZS. Next base: position 53,409 of record NZ_LZEJ01000009.1, read on the forward strand.
GTGCCGTCTTGCCAGCACCTGGCTTGGCAGGCTTAGTTTGTGCGGCTTTCTTCGGCGCCACCTTAACTACCGGCTGACCATTAAAGCGTGCTGCCAACCCCTCCAGGGCACTGAATTCTGCTGGCCGTCGTAAGAAGGCTTCTATTTTCTGTAGTGCTGACCAATCCTTTGGCCCCACCAGCGAGATTGCGGTCCCCTTGGCACCAGCACGACCGGTACGCCCTATGCGGTGTACATATTCTTCCGGATGTTTCGGCAGGTCAAAATTGATGACATGTGATACTTGCAACAGGTCCAGACCACGGGAGGCCAAATCAGTCGTTACCAACACCTGATACTTGCCGCTGGCGAAATCCTGCATCACTTTATTACGCTGTGCCTGATTCAGCCGCGCACTTAAGCCAATAGCGGGCAAACCGGCTTGCTGACAAAACTCGGCCAGCCGGGTGGCGTCATCGCGGGTTGCGGTAAAAATAATCAGCTGCTTCAAACTTTCCTGTTGTAACAACTTCGCTAGCAGCGCTTCTTTGTGCGTTAAATGATCGGCAAAATAGAAGCGCTGGCTGATATCACTGTGTAGCTCGTGCCCGCTATTTACACTAACCCGAAACGGATTTTTTAACAGCGCCAGTGATAACGCATCTAAGTCAGTATGCTCCAGCGTGGCGGAAAACAACAAGGTCTGCCGTAAGCGATGAGCGGCGGCTTTATTAATGATGGTCAGTTGCGGTAAGAAACCCAGATCCAGCATCCGATCCGCTTCATCCAGAATCAGCATTTCCAGGCCCTGTAAAAATACCGACTTATGCTCGAGGTGATCAACAAAGCGGCCGGGCGTGGCCACAATAATGTCAGGCTGGCGTTTCAGCAGTTTTTCCTGATCATTAAAATTCTCGCCCCCAACCAGCAGCACGGCAGTCACCGGGGTATTGGCCACGAACAGCCGTAACTGGGCGTAGACTTGTTTTGCCAGCTCACGGGTCGGCGTTAGGATCAGCGCCCGCGCATCCTGTTTCGATAATGCCCGGCTTTTTAACAACCGCTGCATCATCGGCAGCAAATACGCCAGCGTTTTACCCGAGCCGGTTTTTGACGATACCAGCAGATCGCGCCCCACCATTACTGCGGGTATGGCTTCCTGTTGGATCTCGGTAGGCCGGGCAAAGCCTAAATGTTGAACAGACCGCAGCAAACGCGGGTCCAGCCCCATATCCTGAAATTGCAAAATATCTGTCTCCAAAAATCTGGTGTCCAGTATACCCTAATTGTTTGCAACCGCCCATCGCGCTAGTATAGCGTCACCTTACGCCCTACTGTGATGAATTAACGATGAGTAATGCTCTGAAAGAACAACTGTTAAAAGCTGGCCTGGCCGATGCCAAGAAACTAAAAACCGTAAAAAAACAGCAGCATCAACAACGGGTGCAGGCGCCGAAAAATCAAAAAGTGGTTAATGAAGCTAGTATTCTGGCCGAGCAACGTCGGCAGGAACAGGTCGCCCGGGATCAGGAGCTAAACCGGCAAAAGCAGGCTGAACTGCAGAAAAAAGCCATCGCCGCCCAGGTGAAACAGCTGATCGAAACCAATCAGATTAAGATCAGTGGTGAAGTGGCGTTTAACTTTACCGATGGCAAGCTGGTGAAACGACTTTACGTTAATGATAAGTTGCATAATGAATTAACCCGTGGTTTACTAGCCATTGCCCGCTTAGGTGAGCACTATGCACTGGTGCCGGCGCAGATTGCTGAAAAGATCCAGCAGCGCCAGCCGGAAAGTATAGTGTTACTAAACAGCCGGCAAGAACACCAGGTAGCGGCTGAGGACGACCCTTACGCTGCCTATCAAATCCCGGATGATCTGATGTGGTAACTGGCAGTTCATCCTTACCGCTAACAGAAGGAGCAAGAGAATGCGGTTTCTGATTCAGTTTAGCCTGCTTTTATTACTATTGTTCAGCCAGTCGCTGTCGGCCGCGTCGGTTTGGCAAGTCAGCAAGGGGGAGAAAACCTTTTATCTGGCAGGTACAGTACATCTACTTAGTGAAAGTGATTTTCCGCTGCCCAAAGCCTACGATACCGCTTTTAATGCCAGCTCTAAGCTGCTGTTTGAGACCGATCTTGGCGCCATGACCCAGCCGCAAGGCATGATGCAACTGATGTCGCAGAATACCTTTGCCCCGGGGCAAAGTCTGCAACAAGTCTTATCAGCGGAAGTCTATGCCAAATTAAAAGCCGAAGCCGAAAAGCGGCAATGGCCACTGACCTCGTTAGAGCAATTTAAACCTGCCTTTGCTTCAATGACCATGTCAGTACTGGAATTGCAACGGCTGGGAGCCGCCGGTACCGGCGTTGATATGCATTACTGGCAGTTGGGACAGCAACAAAATAAGACGCTGGCCGGTCTGGAAACCCTTGATGAGCACCTTGCTGTGTTAAATGCCATGAATCAACTCGATGCGAATCTGGTGATCAGCTCGACCTTAAATGATCTGGATAAGCTGGAAGGGATGTTAGGTGAGATGAAAACGGCCTGGGTAAAGGGCGATGTTGGCCAGCTCGAAACGCTATTCTTAAAAGATATGCAGCAATATCCTGAATTGGAAGCCATACTGCTAACCGATCGCAACCACGCCTGGATGAAAACGCTGACGGCGTTGGAAGAAAACAACGTAATGGTACTGGTTGGCGCTCTGCATCTGGCAGGCAAAGATGGCTTACTGAAGTTACTCGCTGATCAGGGATATCAGTTGACACAACTGACGGAATAAAATCAGCCCCCTTACATTCCAAGAACACGCCCGCTATTGCGGGCGTAGTTTTAGGCGTTGGCTAGAGTTTTTCTCTGGCGCGGATGCCCTGCTGCGCCGGGCTAAAACTACTTTGTACCCGCCACTTCGGACGGATCGGAGTCAGCGGTAATTCTCGTTTGCGCGCCACTAATAAGTAACTGGACGCAAACAGGTTTAGAAAGCGTTCATTAAACTTCTGCCAGCTACTCTGCCGAAACTCTTGTGCCAGCATGGCGCTGCAAAAAAATCGCTGTTCAGCCATGACTTCAAAACCGATCAGGTGTAGCCAATCTTTGATCCGGGCTGCACTAAAAAAGTGTCCTTGCCAGGGCAATTGCTGCTGATACGCCGGTAAACAGCGCCATAACCCTAACCAGCTATGTGGGTTAAAGCCACTGAGCAACAAATAGCCGTCCGCAACCAGCACCCGGTGTGCTTCACGGATCACATGATGCGGATCATTCTGAAACTCCAGGCAGTGGCTGAGCAATACCGCATCGACACTACTACAAGCGATCGGCAACGCATCCGGCTCTGCCACAACATCAGGGGTAATACTGGCAGAGCCCAGCCGTAACTGATAACGCACCCGGCATTCCGGCGTGCTCAGTTGGCAGCTAAGATCCCCAACTTTTAACAAATAATAGCCAAAGATTTGCTGCCACCAGGGTGCCAATTGCTGTTCTAATGCTGCGGCCAAGGCCGGTCCCTGCCGGAAACTTTGCCAGTGTTTCGGCGCTTGCAGCTGATTTTCACGTAATGCCGGTTTCATGTTAAGGTGCAGCCTTGTTTGCGATGCATGGAGCCTTCAAATGCCAGAACTGATCCCGCTACCTGCCTTTAATGATAATTATATCTGGGTTCTGACCGAGCAACACAACCCCTACTGCCTGGTTGTCGATCCGGGTGATGCTGAAGCCGTGATCCCGTTTCTGCAGCAACAGCAAAAAATACCTGCGGCGATCCTCATTACTCATCATCATGCCGATCATACCGGCGGTATCCGGCAATTAAAACAACACTACCCAGCTTGTCGGATTATCGGCCCCGCTGCAGAAGAATCCAGAATTCAAGGACTTGAACAGCTAGTGTCCGGCGGAGACCTGTTAAGTGTACCTGAGCTAAACTGGCAGTGCCAGGTGTTCGACCTTCCCGGCCATACCGCAGGTCATATTGGTTTTTATTCAGCGCCCGTTCTGTTTTGTGGTGATACGCTGTTTAGCGTTGGTTGTGGCCGCTTATTTGAGGGGACCGCAGAGCAGCTGTATCAGTCTTTGCAATCCCTGGCGGCACTGCCGGACGATACGCTAATCTGCTGTACTCACGAATATACCCTTGCCAATATAGCCTTTGCCCTGAGCATAGAGCCAGATAACTCTGATTTGCAGCTGCACCTAAAGCATTGCCAGCAAAAACGTCAGTTATCTGAGCCTACCCTGCCAGCGCTATTGGCGACTGAGAGAAAAGTTAATCCGTTTTTACGCTGCGAAAACAGTAGGCTACAACGGAAATTTAATCAAAACTCGGCTTTGGCTTTGTTTACTTACTTAAGACAAGCCAAAGATCAGTTTAAATCCTGACTTGCAATGTCTGGTCAGACAGGTAATATCGTCTTTTTACATTTGGAACCATGTTATGACTGTAAGAATCTCTGCCGTTGTATTGCTGGCACTGCTTACTGGCTGTGTCAGCACGACAGGGTCTAACTCTGATAACACGGCTGTTACTGCGGTTCAGCCTGCAGTAAAACCCAAAACCACTGATTTTCATAAAGATACTGCATCTGTCGAATTGATTGCTGAACGCTTGTGGAGTGCCGGCCTCAGTGAGGAGCAATTGTTGGAGGCATCCGAGCTGGAAGACCTCTGGCAACGGATCCAGGCGCAGTTATCTTTTAAAGTTCCGCAAACGCGCCCTATTATTGAGCAACGTAATTTTTATGCCGATAACCAGGGTTATCTGGATCGGATTGCCGGTCGGGCGCAACCCTTTTTGTTTTTTATCGTCGAAGAGCTGGAAAAACGGCAAATGCCACTCGAACTGGCGTTATTGCCTATCGTTGAGAGTGCCTTTGACCCTTACGCCCAATCGCCATCACGTGCTGCCGGTATGTGGCAGTTTATGCCGGCCACCGCTAAGCGTTTTGGTTTAGCGCAAAATAGTTGGTACGATGGCCGTAAAGATGTGGTGCAATCTACCCGGGCGGCGTTAGATTATTTAGAGTATCTGTATAACACCCTGGAGCATGACTGGCTCAACGCTATTGCCGCTTATAACGCCGGTGAAGGTCGTATTATGCGGGCGATCCAGGCTAACAAAAAGCGGCGCTTACCGACAGACTTCTGGTCGCTTGACTTACCCGCTGAAACTACCGCCTATATCCCAAAATTACTGGCACTGGTTGACATTCTAAAGCGACCGGAAGAGTTTGAAATTGTCTGGAAATTTATTGCTAACGAACCCAAGATTGCAATAGTCGATGCCGGCCGGCAATTGGATCTGGTCGTCGCCGCGGAGCTGGCTGGCATTAGTATTGCCGATTTACAGGCGTTAAATCCCGGCTACAGCCAGTGGGCAACCGCACCGGAAGGACCACACCAACTGGTATTACCGGTAGAAAAAGCCGAACATTTCTCTGCCCAGCTAGCCCAAACGCCGGTAGAAAAAATGATGCAGTGGCAGCCGTATCAGGTTAAAAGCGGCGATACCCTCGGTGCGATCGCCAAACGTTATGGCATCAGTGTCGCAGCGATACAGAAACTGAATAATCTGACAAACAACAATATCCGAATTGGCCAGAATCTGTTGCTTCCAAGAGGCAACAACATTGATACTGAGCAACAGACACAATTGGCAAATACCAGCGGTCAGACCCCGGCAACGGCAGTTAAGCATCAGATCCAACGCGGTGATACGCTGTGGGATCTGAGCCGAAAATATGACGTGACCGTAGCCCAGATCCGGGAGTGGAATAAGCTTGCCGCTGGCGCGCCCCTTCGTGAAGGTCAGCAGCTCACCATTTACAGCAAGCAGCAACCTCTGGTGCTGGCGACAACCCGCACGCTCAATTATCGGGTCAGGCCTGGCGACTCGTTATCGAAAATCGCGCAAAGATTCAGCGTATCAGTGGCAGATATTGTAAAGTGGAATAATATTAATACAGAAAACTTTCTACAGCCTGGCCAACAACTCACCTTGTTAGTCGACGCTGGTGCTGTCTAATTGTTGAGGTCAAGCCCCATGATCAGAGTTCTGTTGGCGTTAATGGCGATATTACTGAGCTTTAGCGCAGCAGCAGACTTTGTGATTGAAGGCAAACTCAAACTTGAACAGGCTGATGGTCAGAAAATACAAAAAACCTTCCCGTTAACGCTGTTTCGGGAAGAGGGCAGTTACCTGTTTAGTATCGGCGAGCAACAAACCCGGCTGCCGGCGCCACCGCAAAAATATTCGCTCTATATTATTTTGCAAAATGATGAGGATCTTTTTGTCACTGATTTCAGTCAGCAGCCATTACGTGCCTTTACCCTGGAGATTGCTGAGCGCCGGCTTGAAGTTAGCCGGGATCCACTGGCCCGCACCGCACGTGGTCGCTATGTGTTAAAGCTGGATGGTGAGATATTTTATTTCAGCCGTGGCCCGGGACAAATTAACTTTATTTTCGACCAGAACGGAGTAAAGGATGTGACCGTCCAGGGTATGTTTAAACCCCGACGCTGAATTATTACGACTGCGGCTCTTGCTGTGGCTGTAATGGCGACCAGAGTCCGGACACCAGGCATAACAACGGCGCCACTAGCAACAACCAGAAATGGGGTAACGGGATCTGATGCCACCAGGCATGCAAGGCGGCAGTGAGCTGAAACAGCACCCCAAACAAGCCAACGTAACATAACTGCCGGTTTAACCAACGTTGTGGAAATCTTAGCATCGTCACTCCTCCCCTAAAGCAGCGGCCTGGTGTTTCAGCTTAACCAAAATGCGGGCAAACATCCCTAACAACAACCTCTCCTGTTCAGTATAGTAGTGATACTGACGAACAGAATCAAAACCGACAAAACCATATAACTGCTGCTCATCAGCAATAGGTATCGTCAATAAACTTTTTATCCCCTGCGGTTGCAATAGCTGCTTTAGTGCATCGTCATCGGGCAAAGAGGGTACATCTGGCAGATACATCTCCCGGCCATGTCGGTGGGTATTTAGCCACTGAGGAATGGCCGCCAGCGGTACTTGTTGTAATGTCTGAATTTCGGGCGCAATACCAGGTGCACACCATTCAAAGGTGTTGGAGCAGCTTTGCCGGATAAAATCGTAATCAAACAAATAGGCCCGGTCAGCCCGCACCACTTCGCCTAACTGCTGTAACGTCAGTTGCAGCATTGCCGGCACAGCAGCAGGCTGCAAACCGATAAAACGCTCGGTAATTTCCAATAAGGTGGCACTAAGGCGAGCCGCGTCAGGTTGAATGCTAGCCTGACGGCTGACCGGTAACTCCGGCAACTGGTGTAAGGTGACTAACTGATAGCCCGGCTCAGGCGCAAAGCTGTTTACCTGATAATAAAGATGGGTGTTTGCCGAATAAAATACTGCCCGGACATTGAAGTTTTCAGCCGGCGCCTGCGCCAGTTGCTGCTCATCCAGCCCGGTAACAATTTTAAATACTGCATTGGCAGCGATACAACGATTCTGCGTGGTACTGGCGGGCAGATCCTGAAACAGCGCACTGGCAAAGGGCGCCTGACGCCACCAGCTAAAGTGATCCATAATTGACATCCGTGACTGATAACTCCCTGCCTGTTCAGAAATGACAACTGCAATAGACTGACTGCGGTAACCAGGTTGTGGCATACCGGGCTGAATTTTGCCACACAGCGCAGATGACAGCCACACCACAGCTTAGCGGATCCCGGTGCGGGACACAATCGGCGGCACTATGTTTGCAGTAGCTTTCAGAATAGGTCTGCAATGTGATAGATAAAAGCTGGCGCCCATACCGGGCGCCAGCTTTTAAAGTTGTGCGTCAGGCTGTTGTTCGGGAGCCGCCAACGCAAAAGCAGCAAGTTGCAGACAATGCTGATAAATACGGCTGATCAGCGGATAGCGGCTCAGATCCAGGTTAAAACGCAGCGCGTTATAAACCTGAGGTACCAGGCACAGATCCGCCAGACTAACGTCATCACCATAGCAATACTGACCTGCCGTTTGCTGTAGCTTTTGCTCCAGCGCATTAAAGCCCAGTGTCAGCCAATGTTGGATCCAGCGCAGCTTTTGCGCTTCATCCAACGCCAGCTCCCCGGTCAGATACTGCAGCACCCGTAGATTATTTAACGGATGCAGATCGCAAGCAATATCCAGCGCCAGTGCCCGCACTTTAGCACGGGCAAACGGCTCTTGCGGCAACAGGCGCGGCTCGGGATAGGTTTCATCCAGATACTCGATAATCGCCAGTGACTGACTCAGGCTACCTTGCTCATCGACCAGGGTTGGTACCAGCTCAGCCGGATTTAGCGCCTGATAGGCGCTGCTATGCTGCTGACCACCGTCCTTGAGCAGATGCACCGGAATGGTTTCAAAGCTCAGCTGCTTCAGATTCAGGGCGATCCGCACCCGATAAGCGGCAGATGATCGCCAGTAGCTATAGAGTTTCATTGCCCCTGATACTCCACCACTTGCTGGTCAATAGCGCCAAAAATACTCTGGCCTTGCTCATCCAGCATTTCCAAGCGGATACTATCGCCAAAGCGCATAAAGTTGGTACTGGGTTTGCCATCCCGAATGGTTTCAATCATCCGGATTTCGGCGATACAGCTATAACCCACGCCACCTTCTTCAATCGAGGTACCGTAGGCAGTACCTTGCTTATTCGATACCGTACCCGAGCCAATAATAGCACCGGCGCCCAGATTGCGGGTTTTCGCCGCATGTGCTACCAACTCGCCAAAGTGGAAGGTCATATCAAGGCCAGCATTGGGTTTACCAAAAGCAATGCCGTTATAATGCGACAGCAATGGCAGATGCAAGCGCCCCCCCTGCCAGTATTTACCCAATTCATCCGGCGTCACGGCCACCGGGCTAAAGCTGGATGCCGGCTTGGATTGGAAAAAACCAAAGCCCTTGGCCAGTTCATTTGGGATCAGACCGCGCAGTGATACGTCGTTGACCAGCATCAGCAACCGGATCCGACTTAATGCCTGCTCGGCACTGATGCCCATAGGTACATCATCCGTCACCACCGCCACTTCACCTTCAAAGTCGATCCCGTGTTGCTCACTGACGGCAGCAATAGGATCGCGCGGGCCGATAAAATCATCCGAGCCGCCCTGATACATCAGCGGATCCGTCCAGAAGGTTTCCGGCATCTCGGCGTTACGCGCCTTACGCACCAGCTCGACGTGGTTAACATAGGCACTGCCGTCTGCCCACTGATAAGCGCGTGGCAGTGGCGACTCACAGTCGGCCTGCACAAAACGTTGCTCACCCGGTACTGTGCCGGCATTTAATGCCTGATAAATTTCAGCCGCCTTCGGCGCCAGGCTGGACCAATGATCCAATAATTGCTGCATGGTGGCGGCGATATGCGGAATAGCAATACAGCGGCTCAGATCTCGGCTTACTACCACTAACTGCCCATCACGGGTCTGATTTTTTAACGTTGCTAACTTCATCTCAATTCCTTAACTGAGCGCTCAGGCTTTAACTTTCCAGCTATTCACATATTCCGGGTTTTCGGTAGCCAAGGCCGCCTCACCGACTTCCAGCGCATCCCGGGTATCCAGCATCACTGCAACTTCATCGGTAAACTTTTTCCGGTACTCTAAACCCGCCTGAAAGGCTTTCGGATGCGGACCATGGGTAAAACCGGCCGGATGGAAGGTGACCATGCCTTTTTCGATATTATCGCGACTGAAGAAATCGCCGGCATGATAGAACAGCACTTCATCGTAATCATCATTATTGTGATAAAACGGCACCTTTAAGGCGCCCGGGTCGCTTTCAATTGGCCGGGGTACAAAGGTACAGACCACAAAGCGCTGCGCGACAAAAGTCGTATGAGCTGATGGCGGTAAATGATAGCGGTGGCTCATTAAGGGCCGGATATCTCGCCAGTTAATCCGCATCACGGCTAAATCACCATGCCAGCCAATGGCATCCAGTGGATTATAGGGGTAAGTAATCACTGACACCTGGCCATGGCGTTTTACCTCAACCTGCCAGCTCTCTTCACTGTACTGAGCTTTGAAGGCAGCATCGATTTTCGGGGTATCCAGCATCGCCGGATCAAAGATCGCATGATTGCCAACCAGGCCTTTTTCCGGCAACTGATAGCTGTCGTTAGTGGCCTCAATCAGCACCACATACAACGGCTCTAGCGGCTCTAACCGCCACATGGTGGAGCGTGGAATGACTACATAGTCGCCATCGCGCAGGGTCAGATGACCATAATCGCAATACAGCTCGGCACTGCCCTCATGGATAAACAATAATTCATCGCCATCAGCATTACGCACCAGCCGGGTCATCTTATCGCTCAAGCGCCAGGTGCGGAATTTACAATGCGCATTATGTAGCAGCAAAGGGACTGCCCAGGGTGAGTCGGTACTCACTTCCAGGTTGTTAAAATCAAACAAGCGAGGCCGTAATGGGCCCTGCCAGTCACTCCAACCGGTTGGTGCATGGCGGTGATGGAAGTGTGTAGCCGGGCCGAAAAAGCCACTACGGCCGGTTTCGCGCTCGTAAATCGCTTGCTCGGGTAAATCGGCATGCGCCTGACGTGATACATCACCTTCTTTTAATGGAAAGGACGCCCATTTACGCATTGCTTAGCACTCCGCGCTGGATCTGATCTTCTTCGATCGACTCGAACAAGGCTTTAAAGTTACCTTCGCCAAAGCCTTCGTTGCCTTTACGCTGAATAATCTCGAAAAACACCGGGCCAATGACCGTCTTGGTAAAGATCTGCAACAAAATACCGTCTTTCATCGGTGCGCCGTCAATCAAAATACGCAGTTCTTTTAACTGTTCCAGATCTTCAGTATGGCCTTCAACCCGCTCATTGACCTTGGCATAGTAGGTATCCGGCGTTGGCATAAAGTCCATGCCGCGCTCACGTAAGGTACGTACCGTCTGATAGATATCATCGGTAGTCAGGGCGATATGCTGAATACCCTCACCTTTGTATTCGCGGATAAATTCTTCAATCTGTGACTTATCATCAGAGGATTCGTTAATTGGAATACGGATCTTGCCACAAGGTGCGGTCATCGCCCGAGATACCAGCCCAGTCAGCTTGCCTTCAATATCAAAGTAGCGGATTTCACGGAAGTTACCGATCTTCTCATAGAAACCGGCCCATAGGTTCATATTGCCGCGCATCACGTTATGCGTTAAGTGGTCCAGCACCTCCAGACCCACACCATGCTTGGCCATCTCGACCTGCCAGTTATCGTAGTATTTAAAGTCGATATCATAGACTGAGCTGGCACCATAGCGATCAACAAAGTACAGCAGACTACTGCCGATACCATACACAGCCGGAATATTCAGCTCCATCGGGCCAATCTGATTCTTATATTCTTTGGCACCGTTTGCTAAGGCATGTTTTAGCGCCGCAGCCGCATCTTTTACCCGAAATGCCATGGCACAGACTGATGGGCCATGCTTACGGGCAAACTCTTCCGCCTGAGAATTCGGCTCAGCGTTGATAATAAAATTGATATCGCCCTGCTTATACAGCCAGGCTTCTTTCGAGCGATGTTTCGCTACTTCAGTAAAACCGAGTGAGCTGAATAAATCTTTCAGCTTCTGAATGCCCTCGGCATCGGCTGCGGTATATTCCACAAACTCAAAACCATCAGTACCCAGCGGATTAATCATATCGGTCATGCGTCTACTCCTGTCTTTTTATCAATGGCGCCATGCGCTTGAGCGCTATCATGCGGTAGCGCCAGAAAAAAGGAAGAGGAAGCATTATTGTTGTGTCAGCGCGCTACTACGCGCTTAATGTAAAATTAGCGATACAGCGCATGATTTAGACGCAGTAACTTAAATGGAAAGGCCGTCGCTACGTAGCGGCGGCCAAAATGGCGTATAGAAGTCAGCACAAAGCGTAATTAAATTTTTACAGTCTTGCGACTAATACCATAATCACGCAGTTTATTCGCCACAGCGGTATGGCTTAAACCCAGCTTTTTCGCCAGTTGCCGTGAGCTGGGGTAAGCCGGAAACAGCTTCCGTAGCAAATTGGCCTCAAAACGTTTTACCGCCTCATCCAGGGTGCCGTCAAAATCCTGCTCCAGGTAACCAAAGTCATTGGTATAGCTTGGCAGCTGCAGATGTTGCTTTTCCAGCTCATTACCATCCAGCAGGGTAACAGCCCGATACAGCGCGTTTTCCAACTGCCGCACATTTCCCGGCCACGGATACTGCTGTAAAAACTGGCTGCAGTTATCAGTCAGTTTCGGCGCTTTACGCCCGAGTCGTGCCGCGTAACGGGCAATAAAGAACTCCGCCAGCGGCAGTACATCCTGTTTGCGCTCACGTAGCGGCGGTATGCTTAGTGTCAGCACATTCAGACGATAAAACAGATCTTCACGGAATTTGCCTTCCTGCACCATCGCCGGCAAATCTTTCTGGGTAGTACAGATCACCCGCACATCAACCCGCACTTCTTTTTCTTCTGCCACCCGGCGGAAACTGCCATCCTGCAAAAAACGCAGTAATTTGGTTTGCAGTTGCGGTGACATCTCACCGACTTCGTCGAGAAACACCGTGCCGCCATTGGCTTGTTCAAAGATCCCTTTCTTACCCTCAGCCGTACCGGGGAAGGCATTAGGCCCATAACCAAACAGCTCTGACTCGGCCACATTATCCGGCATCGAGGCACAGGGTACGGTTAAAAAGGGTTTGCCGTTGCGGCCACCGGCGGCATGACAGGCCCGCGCTAACAATTCTTTACCGGTGCCGGTTTCGCCGACGATTAAAATGGGGGCATCCAGCTGCGCCATGCGCCGCGCTTCCCGTACCACCTTGCGCATGGTATTGCTGCTGGCCTGTATACTGTTAAAACTCTCGGCATCGCCTTTTTTAAAGGCAATCATATGCTGACCGAGCCGGCTTTCCGATTTCAGGTTAATTACCGCTCCAGCTAAAATGTCCTGGCCGGTTTCATCCGGCACCAATACCGGCAAAATATCGGCGATAAAGCGTTTGCCATGAATTTCTAAACGTCGGGTTTGCGCCAGTACATCCTCGCCCTCCAGCCAACGCTGGAAATTAAAGCCTTTCACCATACCTTGTAATGACTGACCGATGATAGCGTCGTAGCTCACCGACAAGGCTTCTAATGCTGCCTCATTGATAACAGTAACATTGGCTTTCAGGTCAATGGCAATCAAACCATCGGGCAAGGTGCGCAGCAGCGTCATCACTTCGTTATGTTCACGCTCAGATGGCATAAAGGCGGTAGTTTTCACATCCTCCACGCCCTGGATGCGGCGCATCCTGGCCATCAATTCCTGAAACTGCTCAAAATTCACGGTTGGGAAAGACACATAGATCTTATTTAACGACGGATCGACTTCGATACCGCGCAGATCCAACTGATAGCTAACCAGCACATTGAGGACATCTTGCGCCAGCCCTAATCGATTTTGACACTGTATTTCTAAACGCATAGCCGCCTTACACCTCTGGCCTGACCGATGCTGCATCATACGGTAAATTAAAGCAGACAGACCAGTTTTTTTGTAAAGAATTATGAACAAAAAAGGACGCCTCTGGCGTCCTGTTACAATAAGACAGTAGGCTTAGGCTGACAGCAGCGCATCCGTCTTGGCAGCACAAATAAAATCATTCTTGTGCAGGCCTTTGATCGAGTGCGACCACCAGGTCACGGTTAACTTGCCCCACTCCAGCAGCAGCGCCGGATGATGGCCTTCCGCTTCTGCCATTTCGGCCACTTTATTGTGAAAGGCCCAGGCTTGTTTGAAGTTTTTAAATTTGTACTCGCGTTCCAGCTGTAAGATACCGTCACGGACCACCGGCGTCCAATCCGGGATCTGGCGCATTAATTCCGGCAACTCGGCCTCTGATACTTTTGGTGCATCAGCACGGCAGGCTTCACATTTCATTGCAGTTAATTCGGTCATGCTTGGTTTCCTAGCTTGCTTGCTTTTCTTTAGGTGGGAATTTCGGGGCATGTAAACCCAGGGCGCGCGCCTGCTCAACCAGCGCCATCAGATCCAGATGGGCGATATCAAACAGATCATCGATCCGGTTAATCATAAAATAAATCGGTTGCATAATATCGATCCGGTACGGCGTGCGCAGCACATCCAGCGCATCAAACGGCTTGCGCTCTGGCAGCTCGGACTCCAGCGCATAACGGGTTTCACCCGGCGATGACAGAATACCGCCACCGTAAATGCGAAGTCCGTCCGGCGTTTGCAGCAAACCGAACTCAATGGTAAACCAGTACAGTCTGGCCAGATACACCCGATCCTGCTTATTCGCTGCTAAGCCAAGCTGGCCATATATATGGGTAAACTCAGCAAAGGCCGGGTTGGTTAACATCGCACAGTGGCCAAAAATTTCATGGAAAATATCCGGCTCTTGCAGATAGTCGAATTCTTCGCGGCTGCGGATAAAGGTAGCAACCGGGAATTTCTTATTGGCTAGCAACTCAAAAAAGCGATCAAAGCTAATCAATGCCGGCACCTCAGCGCATTCCCAGCCAGTGGTTGCACGTAATACCTTACTGACTTCCTCCAACTGCGGGATGCGATCGGTGGGTAAATTCAGGCGTTGCAGCCCCGCCATATATTCGTCGCAGGCTTTACCTTCGATTACACCCAGCTGCCGGGTGATCAACTCGTGCCAAATCTGATTTTCTTCATCACTCCAATGGATAATGCCGTTGGCATCCGATTGGCGCGATACGTATTTACTGGTTTTAGTCATACACTACCTGTTGTCTTGATCGTTAACAGCGCATGGCTGCTGGCTCAGTATTTTGATTTTTTTAAAAGGGAGCCGATGCAGCGGATACTAGACGATAGTGGCGACGGTGTTAATCTTTGATCCCGGAAAAAACCACGGTTAAAGTGTAACAAAAGCATTACACCCTAACCGCTTTTCACGGTGATGATGGGGGCGATGCTGCCCCACAGGACTAAGCGTGCTGACTCTCTGCCAACCAATGATTGACGGCAGTCAGTAATTCATCCGGGTGAAACTTGGCAATAAATTGATCGGCGCCGACTTTTTTCACCATCGCCTCATTGAACACACCGCTTAACGAAGAGTGCAGAATAATATGGATCGGACGCAGTGCCGGCTCAGCTTTAATTTCTGCCGCCAGCGTATAACCATCCATCCGTGGCATTTCTATGTCTGAAATCAACAGCGGTACGCGCTGCGTCATTGTCTCGCCCCATTCTTTGGCTTTATTCCTTAACCAATCCAGCGCTTCCTGACCATCCTTAACCAACTCGGATTTAACCTGAATACTGTCCAGCGCTCTTTTGATCTGATTACGCGCGACAGCGGAGTCGTCCGCTACCAGTACCAGGATTTTATCCAAGGCTAAACCCTGCGATTTGGCCTTGGTATCATCACTAACCTCTTCATCAACGGGCATAATTTCAGCATAAACTTTTTCAACATCAATAATTTGCACCAGTTTATTTTCTATCTCAGTAACCGCAGTCAGATAATGTGATTTACCAGCACCTTGTGGTGGCGGTTTAATTTGCTCCCAGGTCATGTTCACGATCTTATCGACACTGGATACCAGGAACCCCTGCACACTGCGGTTGTACTCGGTGACAATCACAAAGGCATTCTCCGTTTTACCTATGCCCTTGCCAGTGGTGGCTTCCGCTAAATCCAGCACCATCACCGGTTCGCCCCGCAAATGCGCAATACCTTTGACACAGGGATGAGATCCCGGCATCTCGGTCAATTGCGGGCACTGGATCACCTCGCGCACCTTAAACACGTTGATCCCGAATGGCTGCGGCCCATTAAGCCGGAACAGTAATAATTCGAAACGATTCTGTCCGGCCAGATTGGTTCTTTGGTTTACCGAATTTAACAGATTACTCATGCAAGGCTTCCCGGAAATAACGTCGACTCAGTCTAGTTATAGCAGGTTTCCGGCCTCTGTTTTGGATTTAGCGCAAGCTTTGCCTTAACTTTTGCGCTTTGTTGCGTTAATGGCGCCAAGGCCTGCTGTAGATCGGCCAAAATATCATCAACATGCTCCAGGCCAACAGAGATCCGGATCAGGCCATCGCTGATCCCGGCGGCGGCCCGCTCTTCTGCAGTATAGGGACTATGGGTCATCGAGGCCGGATGCTGAATTAACGACTCAGCATCGCCCAGACTGACTGCCAGACTAAGCAAACGGCAACGATTAATCATCTCCCGGCTTTGCTCCAGACTAGCGTTGAGCTCAAACGCCAGCACGCCACCTGCGGCCTGCATCTGCGTACCAAGAAAGCGATAGCCCGGATGACCAGGCAGGCCCGGATAATGCACCACAGCCACTGCCGGGTGCGCCGCCAGATATTCGGCGACTTTTTGCGCATTACTGCAATGCCGCTCTAACCGTACCGATAGGGTTTTTAAACCACGGATAATCAGCCAGGCATCGTGTGGGCTGATAGTGGCGCCCATATCTTTTAGCGTGGTCAGTTTGATGGTGCGGATTTTTTCTTCATCCGAGACAATAATGCCGGCCACCACATCTCCATGACCATTCAGATATTTGGTCGCGCTGTGGATAATAATATCAGCGCCAAATTTCGCCGGCTGCTGTAACAGTGGCGTCAGGAAGGTATTATCAATCACCGACAGGATATTATGTTGCCGGCACAGACCACATAAGAAAGCCAGATCCAACACCACCAGATGCGGGTTAATCGGCGTTTCGGCAAACAGCATTTTGGTATTAGGCTTAATGGCGGCAATCACAGCCGCATGGTCGGTCATATCAACAAAACTGACTTCAATACCATAGCGGGCAAACTGATGGCTAAACAGCGCAAAACTGCAGCCATAAATGGCTTTACTGGCAATCAGGTGATCGCCCTGTTGTAAAAACGCCAGCGTCGCAGCTGCCACGGCGCCCATACCGGTCGCCGTCGCTGCAGCATCTGCCATGCCTTCCAGTGCTGCCACCTTAAGCTCCAGCTCGCGGGTAGTCGGGTTACCTAAGCGGGTATAAATATAACCTTCCTGCTCACCGGCGAAACGGGCTGCGCCCTGCTCGGCGTTGTCAAACACGAAGGTCGAGGTTTGGTAAATCGGTGTACTGAGCGCGCCATAGGGCTGTTTGGTTTTGCCGGCATGGATACACAGGGTTTCAGCATGTTTATTATTATTTTTCATAAGGGTGTTCTGCTAATGACTGCAACTTTATTCAGCATTAACAGAAAACGCTAAAATGGGAAGCAAGCCAGACGGCTTGCTGTCTGAAGTAATAAAAACTCTGACCAGTGCCCGCTGTCAGCTTTTGTTGGCAGACGGCGCTATCAGCTTTTGTTGGCAGTCGGCTCAGCCGGGCTAAAACGTCCAACCAGGGCTTTTGCCAGCTGTGCGGGCTGAATTTTCTGACTTTGCGCTAAGGGTAAAGGCCGTAATTGCATCATGGCGATATTGCCCAGCCGCGCCACCAATAAACCGGCAACCACGCCTTGCCCGGCCCGGGCAGAGAGTTTTGCCGTTAATTCACTGCTTAACACATCCGCCGCCATGTCGAGCGCCAATTCTGAGCTGCCGGCCCAAAGTAAGGTTGCTATCGCCTGCTTGATTAATACCAGACTACGCAACTGGCCAACAGGTGCGCCGTAGAGCCTGGCCAGCTGGCGTAACATCCGGCTGCTGCGCCACAGCACCAGTAACATATCCGCCAGCGCGAACGGGCTGATCGCGACAGCCAGACTGCTGTCGGTGGCACCGCGCCAGATCAGCTGTTGCGCCTGCCGATCCAAGGGTTGCAGCAGTTGCTGCTCAAATAAGGTCAGGATCTCGGTATCGCTGTGTTCAGGCTTGATCGCAGCACGCCAGTCAGCTATTGCAGTTTGCGTCAGCGCATCCGGCGGCAAAGCGCGCAAAATGGCATCGCAAAGCGGTAAGGCCTCTCCAAATTGCACATTCGCCGCAATGCGCTGCGCCTGTTGCTGCCACTGCTGATTACGTTGCAGCTGCCGCCACAAGCGCCACTCGCGGTAACACAGCACCAGCAGGATGGTCAGCACAGCGCCGGTAAACAGGCTAACCAGAGTACCGGCCAGCAGGCTTTGCTGCCATTGCTGTGTCAGCCAGGCTGTCCACTGCCAAAGCCCCAGTGAGATTAACGCCAGCAACGCGCACAGTGCCGCCAGCCATAACGCACTGAACCGGCTGGAGGCGGAAGGCTCTGGCGGCGCCATGTCATCCAGCGGTAACAGCGGCTGAGGTTCTAACTGCTGACGGGCTTTCGGGATTTCCACTGCTGCTATCTGCTCCTGGCTAAAATGCTGGGCCGACTTTAAGGGTTTCATCGTAGTTTGTCTCCGAGCAAAAATTCCAGCACATGATCCATCCGGACATGGGGTAAAGGTAAGGCGGCGGCCTGCGTTGTCGGCAATAAGGCTGGAAATTGAAACTGATGTTGCTGATACAAACCGGCCGGCGGGATCTGCGCCGGCACTTCGCCCGGATACAGGGTCACCGGCTCGCCAGTTGCCAGATCACGGCCGCTGATACAAGGCTGGCGTTGCCCCTGCTGCAACACAAAGCCAGCCTGACTGGCGCGCACAGCTGCAATCGCCATCGCTTCAGTGGCCGCACTGGCATAGACGCTTTGTTTGATCGGTTGCTGCAACAACTGCTGCAGCAATAACGTCAGGGCCTTATGCTGGTCCGGCGTCACATGATCCGCCTTACTGGCGGCAAACAGCACCTTGCTGATCTGCGGCTGAAATAACCGGCTTAGCAAGCTGGCCGGGCCATAGCGAAAGCTTTGCATTATCAAGCCGAGTGCCTGCTGTAACTCCTGTACCGCACTGTAACCGGCGTTTAATGCAGCCAGACAGTCCACCAGCACCACCTGACGGTCGAGCCTTGAAAAATGCTGCCGGTAAAAAGGCTTGATCACATAATCACAGTAGCTTTGATAATGCTCGGTCAGGCGGCGCAGCAGCGGCGAGTCCGTTTCCAGTTGCTCCGGCAATAACGGAAACAGTTGTAGCATCGGCGCGCCGGCCAGTTCACCGGGGATCAGTAACCGACCGGGTTGCTGCAGATAACAACCGCTCTGCTGACTGTATTGCAGCAGCAGGCTGCGGTAACTCTCTGTCAGCTGTTGCAGTTGCACCTCAGACAGGCTCTGTAAATCACACTGCTGCAAAAGTGCTTTAAACGCCACACTGCTGGCCTGACGGTGTGGCTGTTGAAACAGTTGCCAGCAAAATGTTGACCATTGCCGGTAATCCTGCTGTAGCAGCGGCAAATCGAGCAGCCATTCTCCCGGGTAATCAATAATTTCCAGCTGCAGCTCGCTATGCTGTTGCAACCGTGATCGAATAGCGCCCTGCGGGCGGTAGCGCAAGCTAAGGTTAAGCTGGCTCCAGCCGGTGGTTGATGGTGGCCATTGCGCAGGTTCGGCGCTCAGATAGTGTAAATTCTGTTCATACGGAAAGCGGGGGATCGCCAGTGGCTGGTTTTGTGCCAGCCGGCCACCGAGATAACGCCCCTGCTGTAGCACGCTAAAAAAAGGCAGATGCGCTGTTTGGTCGCCGATAGTCAACTGATGCACCAGTGAACTGATAAAGGCGGTTTTGCCGGCACCGCTCAGCCCGGTAACGCCAAGCCGCAGGTGCCGGTCCAGAGTGCGATGGCCAAGTTGCCGGCCGTGATACTGAATACTTTCCAACCAACTCATGCGCAGTCCGACAGTCAGGGGTTACAGGTTATTAAATTCACGGTTCAGCTGAAAGCGGCTGGATGTGACATGCCGCTCCATATCCCGCAATTTCAGCTCCATGCTGTTAAACTGATGATTCAGGTGTTGCAACGCCTGACGTGGTGACTCACCTCGCTGCCAAACCCGGGTTTTTAACTCCACCGGCTTATTGGCATAATCCTGGCTAGCCTCAGTCGAGCCGGCGGCAAAAGCCGCTTTCGACTTTTTTTCCAGCACCACCCAGGCCGCAATATAGAGCACCAGTACAATGCCACCACCGCCGAGGAAGAACGCCGAGACAGTAATGATCCGCACCAGCCACAATTCCCAGCCGAAGTAATCCGCAATACCGGCGCAGACCCCGGCGATTTTGCCGTTCTCGTCGTCCCGTAACAGTTCACGCTTTTTACTGACCATGCTGATTCCTCCATCTTGGGCTGTCGGCATCTAAAATGGCTTCCAGGGTTTTGATCCGCTCGGCCATTTTCTCAGCTCTGACGGTCAACTCGTTCAACTGGTTCAACTCAGCATCACTCAGGCCCTGTTTAATCTTATTTTTACTGCGGTAGTGCATAATCACCCACAGCGGTGCCACAAAGATCATAAACAGGATCAGTGGCACAAAAATAATCTCATGAATATCCATTCGTTAGTCCTTCAAAAAGGACGCCTGTACTCAGGCGTCTTTGTTCTGCATTTTGGCTTTCAGAGCAGCCAGTTCCTGGTCAATTTTGTCTTGCGCAGCCAGCTCAGCAAATTCGTCTTTTAACGATTTCTTACCTAAATCATAGGCTTCAACCTGAGCTTCCAGCGTATCAATTTTCTGCTCGTAACGCTCAAATTTGTACATCGCATCGTTAATCTTGTTGCTATCCAGTGTTTTCTTCACTTCCAGACGGTTAGCAACGGTCTGACGGCGCATTAACATGCTCTTTTGCCGTGCTTTGGCATCGGCCAGCTTTTCCTGTAACTGGGCGACTTCGTCCTGTAACTTGCTGATATGCTCATCCAGATTAGCAATGTCACGGGCAACTGCATCGGCTTGTTCGCTGGCTTTCTCCCGTTCAATCAGGGCAGAGCGTGCCAGATCGTCACGTTCCTTTGACAATGCCAGTTCGGCCTTCGCCTGCCAGTCTGCGGCTTCTTCCTGCAGCCGGTTGATCAGGCGTTGTAACTCTTTTTTCTCCGCGATGGTTTTCGCTGAAGAAGAGCGAACTTCGACCAGTGTATCTTCCATTTCCTGAATAATCAGGCGGACCATTTTCTCCGGATCTTCCGCTTTATCCAGTAAAGCGTTGATATTGGAGTTCACGATATCGGAGAAGCGTGAAAAAATACCCATAATAATTACCTCTGTTTAATGATGACTGACATCGACACCTTTTGTTATTCAGGTTTCTTGCCAACTTGCAAAATCAGATTAATCAATTGAAATTAAACATTATTTTTTATTTTAAAATTCAACTATCGCTTAGTCACGTTATGAAATACACTATTTATTAGTAATTTTCGCTAACTTATGGCTGCTCATGAATAGGAAGTTCCAACAAGATAACCTGCTAGGCCAGGCCAACAGTTTTTTAAACGTGCTGGATCAGGTGTCACAACTGGCGCCGCTGGATAAGCCGGTGCTGATCATTGGCGAGCGCGGTACCGGTAAAGAACTGATTGCAGCCCGTCTGCACTTTCTGTCGCAGCGCTGGGATCAACAATATCTTACGCTGAACTGTGCTGCCTTAAACGAAAATTTATTAGAAAGCGAACTGTTCGGGCATGAAGCCGGTGCCTTTACCGGCGCCAGTAAACGCCATGAGGGCCGCTTTGAGCGCGCCAATGGCGGCACCCTGTTTTTGGACGAATTGGCCAATACCCCGGCCATGGTGCAGGAAAAATTGCTGCGGGTTATTGAATATGGCGAATTTGAGCGGGTTGGTGGCAGCCGGCCGGTGCGGGTGGATGTGCGCCTGGTCTGCGCCACCAATGAAGATCTGCCCTCGATGGCAGAACAAGGCGAATTTCGGGCAGATTTACTGGACCGTCTGGCGTTTGATGTGATCACTCTGCCGCCGATGCGCGAGCGCCGGGAGGATATTCTGCTGCTGGCGGAGCACTTTGCCATCAACATGGCACGCGAGCTGGGGCTGGAGTTATTCAGCGGCTTTACTGAAAAAGCTAAGAAAACGCTGCTGGACTACGACTGGCCCGGTAATGTACGGGAGTTGAAAAACGTGGTTGAGCGCGCCGTATACCGCAACAATAATGGCTATGTGCCGGTACATACTATTCAGCTCGACCCCTTTGAATCAGCCTACCGGCCACAGAAAAGGATCAAAGCACCAGTGAGCCGGGTGCTATCTGAGCCGCTACCGCAGGCAACGCAGCCCCTGGCATCGGCCCTACAGCCCGGCTCGGCGGCAGTACAAGGCGTTGCCGCAGAGTTTGATTTTTCCGGCAACCTGGATTTTAAAACGCTGTCGCAGGACTTTGAGGTGCGCTTAATTAAGCAAGCACTGGCAGCTTGTCAGTATAATCAGAAAAAAACCGCCGATGTGCTGGGACTGACCTATCATCAGCTCAGGGGGTATATGAAAAAATATCAGTTACTGGATAGTCAGCAGTGAAATATCTGTCTTGTTTAAGCCTGCTTTGTGTTGCCCTGCTCGGCGGCTGCAGCCGGGATCAGGGCCCGCTGCGTGAGGGCGGTTTAGTCTATTGCGCAGAGGGCTCACCGGAACATTTTAATCCACAGCGGGTGACCTCTGGCACCACCATTGATATTATCAGCCAGCAACTGTACGACCGGCTGCTGGATATTGACCCGCAAAGTGGCGATCTGCTGCCGGCTCTGGCCAGCAGCTGGCAGCGCTCTGCCGACGGCAGAACCTATGAGTTTCAGCTCAGACCCGATGTGCAGTTTCATCAGACACATTATTTTACCCCCAGCAGACCATTGCAGGCAGCCGATGTGGTCTTTACTTTTAATCGTATTTTACAGCCAGACCATCCCTTCCATGCTGTCGGCGGTGCTGTCTATCCCTATTTTCAGAGTGTTGACTGGACAGCTCTGGTAACCGAAGTGCGGGCAACAGGCCCGCTTACCGTGCAGTTTCAGCTTAGCCGGCCTGACAGCTCTTTCCTGTCTAATCTGGCTACGGATTTTGCCGCTATTCTGTCGGCTGAATATGCCGGGCAATTACTGGCCAGCGGCCGGCCGGCACAAATTGATAGTTTGCCGGTTGGTACAGGGCCGTTTTTCTTCCGCGAGTACCAAAAAGATGTTCTGGTACGCTTTTACCGGCATGCCAACTACTGGCGCGGTGAAGCGGCGATGGCACAGCTGGTATTTGATATAGTGCCGAATAACGCCCGACGAATGGCCAAGCTGTTAACCCATGAGTGCGACATTATTGCCTATCCGCGACTGGCCGAGCTGGCGCTGATCACCGAACGGCCTGATGTCCGGGTGCAGGAAAGCACCAGTATGAATGTCGGTTTCTGGGCCTTTAATACCCGTAAAGCGCCCTTTGACAATGTTAAGGTGCGCCAGGCGCTATCGCTGGCGATTAATCAACGGGCGATTTTGCAAGCCGTGTATTTTAATCAGGCCACCGCCGCCCGCTCCGTGCTGCCGCCGACTTCCTGGGCCTTTAACCCGCAAATTCCGTTGCATGAATATAACCCACAACGGGCACGCGAGCTGCTGGCCGAGGCCGGTTATGGCAATGGCTTTAATATGAACATCTGGGCGATGCCGGTACAACGTTTGTACAACCCCAATGCATTGAAAATGGCTGAATTACTGCAGGCCGACCTGGCGCAGATCGGAGTTAACGCCAGCATTGTCAGCTACGAGTGGAATGCTTTCCGCCGCCGGCTCAGTCAGGGCGAGCATGATTCCGTATTGATTGGCTGGGCCGCGGACAATGCCGATCCGGACAACTTTTTCCGGCCACTGCTTAGCTGTGCCGCCGCAGACAGCGGCTCTAACCGTGCCCTGTGGTGCGATCCGGTCTTTGACCGCATGATTAATCAGGCGCTGCTAACCAGTGATCAGCAGCAAAGACGTAGTTACTACCTGGCAGCCCAACAATATCTGCATAACGAGCTCCCTCTGGTTGCTATGGCGCATTCGCAGCGGATCCAGGCACTGAACTCGCAGGTAGAAGGCGTCAGTATTAACCCCTATGGTGGTATTGCCTTATTTCAGGCCAGACGGGTGCAACCATGACCATTTACCTGTTGCGCCGGCTGTTTTTACTTGGCACCGTATTACTGGGGTTAAGTATTTTCGCCTTTAGCCTCGGCTACCTGTTTCCTGGCGAGCCATTGCAAAACTTCTCCGGTTTACGCTATCTGGATGACACCACACGCGAGCAGCTGACCCTGGCGTACCGGCTCGACAGCTCTTATTTACAGCAGTATCTGGCATTTATCCAGCGCCTCTGGCACGGCGATTGGGGGCTATCTCTCGCCAGCCAGCAACCGCTGTTAACTGAGATCCGTCAGGTGTTACCGGCAACGTTGGAGTTAACCAGTTACGCCCTGCTGGTATCCTTTTTTGTCGGGGTACCGCTTGGTATTCTGGCGGCAATCAAACCAGACGGTGTCGTCGGCAAATGTATCTCGGCCATCGCCATCACCGGTTATTCGCTGCCCATATTCTGGTGGGGTCTCTTGCTGATTATGGTATTCGCAGTAGGTCTGGGTTGGTTTCCATCCGGTGGCCGCCTTGGCGTGCTCTACGAGATCCCGCCGCAAACCGGTTTTATGCTGATCGATATTCTGTTGTCCGATGTCAGCTACCAACAGGCGGCGCTACAGGACGCCTTACGACATCTGTTGTTACCCACCCTGGCGCTCGCGACCTTTCCAACTACTGTGATGATCCGCTTTGTGCGCGATGCGATGCTCGATGTCTGGGAGCAAAGCTATATTAAAACCGCAAAGGCCAAAGGGTTAAGCCGGTTGCAGGTGTTGTACCGGCATGGCTTGCGCAATGCCCTGTTACCGGTGATCCGGCAAATTGGCCTGCAGTTTAGTACCCTGATCACGCTTGCCATGCTAACCGAAGTGATCTTCTCCTGGCCCGGCATTGGCCGCTGGCTGATCGACAGCATCTATCAGCGCAACTTCCCGGCAATCCAGGCCGGGCTGATGATTATTTCGGTACTGGTGATTACGGTCAATATGCTGACCGAAATCCTGCATACTTTCTTTAACCCGCTGGCCAGGAAGCGTTAAGATGCAGAAGTTTCGCTTGTATTTTGAAGAGAAAAACCGCTCCCCCCTGGTGCAGCTGTGGCGTGAATTTGCCCGTCAGCACAGTGCCCTGTTTGGCCTGGCCTTGTTTGCCGGTTTTTTGTTACTGAGTATTCTGGCGTCGCTGCTGACACCACATGACCCCTATCTGCAGGCCGATCATTTATTACTGTTACCGCCGTCCTGGTCAGAACAAGGTCTGGTACAGTATCCTTTTGGTACCGATGATTTAGGACGGGATTTGCTGTCCAGAATGCTCAAGGGTACTACCTATACCTTCGGTCTGGCATTGGTCACGGTGCTGGGAGCCTTAATCGCCGGTTTGGCGCTGGGCGCACTGGCAGGCATGAGCCGTGGCGTTAAATCGAGCTTTTTTAATCATTTACTTGATTTAATCCTGACCATCCCGTCGCTACTATTGGCGATTATTATTGTCGCGGTATTAGGCCCAGGCCTGGCGAACACTGCCTGGGCTGTTAGTCTGGCGTTACTGCCACAATTTGTGCACGGCATTCGTAATGCTATTGCTGAACAACTAAAGCAGGACTACGTTACCGCCTACCGGCTGGATGGCGCCAATAACTGGCAGGTCCTGACCCGGTTGGTGATCCCAAATATTTGGGAAAAAGTCACCATTATGTGTTCGATGGCGTTATCCACCGCCATTCTAGATATCGCCGCGCTGGGCTTTCTCAGCCTGGGCGCCCAGGCGCCAACTGCGGAATGGGGGGCGATGATCAATGACTCGCTGGATCTGATTTATCTGGCACCAGCCAGCGTTGCGATCCCAGGCTTATTGATTTTTACTGCTGTACTCTCTGTTAATCTGGTCGGCGATGGCCTGAAAATCGCCATGCAACGCAGGCGGGAAGGCTGATGCTACTACTGGATATTAAAAACCTGACCATAGAGCTGGAGACCCCGGATGGTTTGATCCGGGCTGTTGACCGGGTCAGTTTATCATTAAAAGAGGGCGAAACCCGTGGCCTGGTCGGTGAGTCAGGCTCCGGGAAAAGTCTGGTGGCCAAGGCCATTGTCGGCGTGCTAAACCGGCGCTGGCACGTGCATGCTGACCGTTTTAACTGGTTAGGGCAAGACTTACTCAGGATCAGCAGCGAGCAGCGGCGACAGATTATCGGCCGCGACATCGCGATGATTTATCAGGAGCCAAGCCGTAGCCTGGATCCGACCGCCGAAATCGGTGAACAGCTGGAAGAGGCGATTCCAAGCCATCTGCTGGAGAGTCGTTGGTGGCAAAGACCCTTTGAGCGTAAGAAACGCGCTATTGCCCTACTGCACAAAGTCGGGATCCGCGACCATCAAAATGTGATGCAAAGTTATCCGTTTCAGTTATCCGAAGGGGTTTGTCAAAAAATTATGATCGCGATGGCGATTGCGAAAAACCCGAAACTGTTAATTGCCGATGAACCCACCACGGCGCTGGAGAGCACCACCCAGGCACAACTATTTCGGTTACTGGCCAGTTTTAATCAGTTAAAAGGTATGGCAGTGCTGCTGATCAGTCATGAACTGGAAAGCGTTGCCCGTTATACCCAAAATTTAAGCGTCCTGTACTGCGGGCAGCTGGTTGAAAGTGGTGACACTGCCAGCTTGCTGCAACAGCCTTTGCATCCCTATACCGACGCCCTGATTAAAAGCGTACCGGAGTTTCAACCCGAACTGGCCCCTAAAAGTCCGCTCTATGCGCTACATGGCAGCATTCCAACGTTACAGCATTTACCCATTGGCTGCCGCCTCGGCCCCCGCTGTCCGAATGCCCGCAAGGAATGTGTAAAGACACCGCAGCAGGAACGCTTACAAAATCATTTTTTTAGCTGCCATTTTCCGCTGCTGGGTAAAGGTGAGAAATGAGTAACTTACTCGAAGTTGAACAGCTGTCTAAAACCTACGTCAAGCATTTAGGTTTATTCCGGCGTAAACGGATCCAGGCGTTACACGATATCAGCTTTAGTTTGCAGTCTGGTAAAACCCTGGCGATAGTCGGCGAAACCGGCTCTGGTAAAAGCACCCTGGCGAAGTTACTGGTTGGGATCGAAAAACCGGATAGCGGGGTGATCCGCCTGGCTGGCGAGCCGGTGGAGATCAGCCACTATAAAAAGTATAACCATGTGATCCGCTTTATCTTTCAGGATGCCAGTCAATCACTGAACCCATTGCAGAAAGTCGGTCAGATGCTGGAAGATGTACTGCGGTTCAGCACCATTCTCGACCCTACGCAACGCCGCACCAAGATCCGCAAGACACTACGTCAGCTTGGTTTATTAGACGAACATGCTGAGTTTTATCCACATATGTTTTCCGGCGGGCAGCTACAACGGGTCGCACTGGCCAGAGCCTTGATCCTCGATCCCAAGCTGTTAATTCTTGATCAGGCCCTGTCAGCACTGGACCCATCCCTGCGCGCCCAAATCGTTAATCTGCTGCTGGAATTACAGCAAAAAAACGATCTGGCCTATCTGCTGATTACTAATAACCTGCAGCTGGTACAGCATCTGAGTGATGATATGCTGGTATTGTCAGAAGGCGAAACAACGGATTATGGCCCCACGGCCGAGGTTTTTCGCGCGCCGCGCCATGACTACACCCGTAAATTACTCAATAGCTTGCTCTAAAGTACGGCTATAATTAGGGCGTGTTAACGATTGCTGCAAAAACAAGCAGCAAACGTTAACACGCCCTACTACAACTCAGGGATAGTTGCGCTTGCAGGATACTTTATGCTTACAGCACTTTTCATTCTCAGCATCCAGACCATAACGCCGGCGCAAATGGCCACCAATATGCCACTGGACAATCAGGATGCCAGCCGACGGCAGATCGACTGTATTTTCCAGCGTATGCAGCAGCCCTACCAGCTATTAAGCTTACCCTGGCTCAGAGCGCGGCAGGAAATCCGGCTAAATCGCCTTGACGGCTATTTCAGCGCTATTCTGCTTAGCGAAATGGAACCCTTTGGCGAACTCTCAGCGCCGCTGTATCTGGAAAACTGGTATTGGATTGAACATCTTCAGTCGGTAAAACTGGCAGTTCATGAAAAGGCGCTGGGGGCGGTACGCGGCAGTCATCAGCAAAAATGGTTTCAATTGATGGCAGAAACCGTCACAAGCGAAGTCAATACCGATGAGGAACTGGTCCGCCTGCTGCAATTAAAGCGCGTCGATCGGATCCTGATGGATTTAGAGGCATTTCAGTTAAACGCTGAACGCCTGGGTCTGGATCAGAGCGACTACCAGCTAAGCTTTTTCCGTTATGTGCCGTTGGGGGTTTATTTCTCAAATCAGTTTTTGCAACTGAGACCACAGTTTCTCAACCGCTTTAACGCCCTGATCGCGGGCTGCAGCCAACAGAGTTTTGCGCTCTCACCGCAGGAACAGCAGTTAATACTGCAACGCTTTTTGCCGCAGGCGCAGGCACTAAGCCGCCGTCAGGATGTGCAGCAGGCATTAGGCGCTGCCAAGCAGCAGCTGTGGACCGAACAGCAGATCCTGCAACAGGATCAACAATGGATCGAAGAAGTGGAACTGGGTATCGCGACCCTGGCAAAGCAAATGTTACTAAGCCCACTTTCCTTGCAACTACAACAGTTCCAACACAGTTTTGCCGGGCAGATTGCGGAGATTATCCTGATGGATGTGCAGGGGCGTAATGTCGCCATCAGCGAGATCACCTCAGATTTCTGGCAGGGTGACGAAGCGAAATATCAGCAAGTCTTCGGCACTAAGCAAAGCTACTTTCTGGATGAGGTACAGTTTGATGCCTCAACCGCACGCTTTCTGACCCAGCTCAGTATCCCGGTAATCGCTGCTGATGGCCGTCAGCTTGGCGTCCTTACTCTGGGACTGGATGTTGAAACTAGTCTGCAGTATTGCCAACTAAACGGTGATAGTATCGGCAGCTGCGACACTCAATAGCAGAGTGTGTGATAGCAAAAAAAAGCCCCGGATATCCGGGGCTTGTACTAGCTGAGATTTAAATATCGTCAGGTTGGGTAGTATTGCGCAATTGACGGCTGATTTTCGCATCAGCCCGCAGTACTGCCAATAACGCCTGATAATTTTGCTCCGCTTGCTGACGGGCAATAGCTTCCAACTGACCAGCATCCGGTACGCTGCTGATCTCAGCGTCCGTTACTGCCGATACCGCTACCAGAACGACATCGCCATTGGCGAGTTGCACTGAATCCAGGCTGGTAACGCCACTCTCTGGTCTTGGCATAGCGAAAGCTTTGGCACGGATCTCAGTACCCAGAGCGCCACCAAAACGCGGTGTTGCTGGATGGTCATTAATGGTTACCGCAACCTGAGTTGCCAGACTGTCCAGATCCGTTTTCGCCGCAAGTAACTCAGCTGCATAGGCCGCGGTTAATCTGGCCAGCTCTTGCTGTTGTACCGCTGCTTCAACTTCTGGGCGTACTTCATCCAGTGGCAGGGTGCGGGCAACCTGATGCTCTTTCACCCGCACGACCAACACCTGATCCCGCGCCAGTTCAATCACATCACTGTTTAAACGCTCAGCAATAAAGGTCGGATTAAACAAGCGGCTTAATACGGCGGGCTGCGCCAATAAGGCAGGTGCAGTGTTGCGGCTAAATAAGGTCGTGTGCTGGACCTTCACGCCGATAGCTTCGGCTGCATCTTCCAGGTTATCCGGCTGTTCGAAAGCGGTTTGCGCCAGTCGCTGCTGCAAGTCGTAAAACAGTGCTGTTGCCTGGTCGGCCTGTAACTGATTACGGATTTCAGTTGCTACCTCAGCTAGGGTCTTGGTTGTCGCAGGGGTAAATTTACTGAGTTTGATAATATGATAACCAAACTCGCTACGTACCACACCCGACAGCTCACCTTCTGCCGCTAATGCCATCGCCGCCGCTTCAAAGGCCGCATCCATCTGGCCGGCAACCAGCGGACCCAATTCACCGCCGTTTTGGGCTGAGAAGGTATCAGCTGAGTGCTGCTGCGCCAGGGCAGCGAAATCTGCGCCCGCTTTTAACTCAGCTAATAACGCTTGAGCCTGCTGCTCGATCGCACTGTCGTCCTGCTCGGTTTCCAACATGATATGCGCGACTTCGCGCCGCTCGGCGCTACCAAAGCGCGCCTGATTAGCCTGATAGTAGTCAGCCACCTGCTGCTCCGTCACTTCGATATCCGCTACCAGAGCCGCTGCTGATAACTCCACATACTCAACAGCCACTTGCTCGGGCGTCATGAAACGCGCAATTTGCTGCTGATAATAGCTTTGTATTTGTTCTTCGCTCAGGTTTAACTGGCTACGGAAACGCTCAGCCGGTATCGTCAGGTAGCGAATGTCGCGGGTTTGCTGTTGCAGAGCGAGTAACTGATTAATCTCACCGGCTAGACCAAACTCACTGCCCAGCAGACCTTGCATCAACTGACTGCCTGACAGATCTTCGCGGATCAGTTCACGGAACTCGGCTGGTTGATAGCCCGCTTGACGCAGAATGGCAATAAAACGGTCATTGTTAAAGACGCCATCGACCTGGAATTCCGGCAGATTCACCACCGCAGCACGCACCTGATCATCGCCAACCCGCAAACCCAAACGACGGGCAAACTGCTTTTGCAAGGTGTCGTCAATCAGCCGCTCTAACACTTCGCTACGAAAATTGGCCATATAACCCGGGTCAGCGGCCAGCATGTCGTACATTTCACCAAACTGCTGCTGCATCCGCGAGCGTTCACTTTGCAGTGCTTGCTCGAAGCGTGCCTGACTGATTTCTTCGCCGTTCACCACGGCGACTATCGCCTCACGGGGTGAGCTGAGGTAACCGCCGACGCCTGCCAATGCAAATGTCAGGATCACCAGGCCAAGAATGATCTTGGCGGTCATACCCTGTGAGCCTTCTCTGATTCGTTCTAACATCGTTGCGCTTTCTCTGTTATGTCGTGACACAAAAGTTGTGTTAAAAAAAAAGCGCATCTTAACAGATGCGCCTTTTTTATAGAAGCCTGAGCTAAGCTACCGGCTTGTGGAACTCCCCCGGCGCGCCGGACGGAAATTCTATTAGTTAACTGCGTCTTTTAACGCTTTACCCGGCTTGAAAGAAGGAATTTTCGCAGAAGCGATTTGGATAGTAGCGCCGGTTTGTGGGTTACGGCCAGTACGGGCTGCACGCTCACGTACGCTGTAAGTACCAAAACCAACTAAAGCTACTGAGTCGCCTTCCTTAAGAGCTTCGGTAACAGCGTCGATGAACGCGTCTAAAGCACGACCTGCTGCGGCCTTAGAGATATCTGCATTCGCAGCAATTTTGTCGATCAGTTGAGACTTGTTCACAATATCATCCCCTTCAATTGTTATTATTTTCTACAACTACAAGCTATTAGGTTTAATCCTTGCCTGCTTGTTATAACAAGCAAAGACATTGCTTGCAAGCAGCAGAAACATTAAAACTAATCTTTTTTGGCTTAGGCTGTAGCCCTTGCAACACAAGGGCTTAGCCGAAACTGTCCATAACTTAGCACAGCCAACGGGAATGAAAAGCCCCTAAACCGGATTTTTTTCGGTTTTTTTGCTTTTTGCTGCATTTTTTGCCGTATTTGGCACTGTTACCCGTGCCAAAGGCTCTTGCAATGCGGCTTCCAGCACCTCTTCAATCCATTTTACCGGCGTGATTTGCAACGCACTTTTCACGTTTTCCGGAATTTCTTTCAGGTCGCGAACATTATCAAAAGGTATTAATACCCGCTTGATGCCGCCTCGATGTGCGGCCAGTAACTTCTCTTTTAAGCCACCAATCGGTAACACTTCACCGCGCAGCGTAATTTCACCGGTCATGGCCACATCAGCCCGTACCGGATTACCAGTTAAACTGGAGACCAGGGCGGTGACCATCGCAATACCAGCACTTGGGCCATCTTTTGGCGTTGCCCCTTCCGGCACATGCACATGGATATCGCGTTTCTCGTAAAAATCTTCGTTTATCCGCAGCCCCTCTGCGCGGCTGCGCACCACCGTCATCGCCGCCTGAATGGATTCTTTCATCACATCACCGAGTGAACCGGTATAGGTCAGCTTACCCTTACCCACGACAGCCGCCGCTTCAATGGTTAGTAAATCGCCCCCCACTTCGGTCCAGGCGAGACCGGTCACCTGACCGATGCGGTTGCTGTCTTCGGCTTTACCGTAGTCAAAGCGGTGTACACCTAAGAACTCTTCCAGATTAGCGTCGTTAATCACGACTTGCTTTAAACCTTTGCTTAGCAGAATTTGCTTCACTGCCTTGCGGCAAAGTTTCGAAATTTCCCGCTCTAAGCTGCGCACCCCGGCTTCACGGGTGTAGTAACGGATAATGCCGATAATGGCGCTATCCTCAATCAGCACTTCTGACGGCTTCAAACCATTACGGCTGACTTGCTTCGGCACCAAATGCTGTTTGGCGATATTCAGCTTTTCATCCTCGGTATAACCCGATAAGCGGATGACTTCCATCCGATCCAGCAGAGCCGGCGGAATATTCAGGCTGTTAGAGGTGGCGAAAAACATCACATCAGACAGATCGTAGTCAACTTCCAGGTAATGATCGCTAAAGGCGCCATTCTGCTCCGGATCCAGTACCTCTAACAACGCCGCTGCCGGATCACCGCGGAAATCCGATGCCATCTTGTCAATTTCATCCAGCAGGAACAATGGGTTACGCACTCCAACTTTTGCCATCTTCTGGATAATCTTGCCTGGCATCGAGCCGATATAAGTACGGCGGTGACCACGGATTTCCGCTTCATCCCGCACCCCGCCTAAGGCCATCCGCACATATTTGCGGCCGGTTGCCTTGGCAACCGATTGCCCCAGTGACGTTTTACCGACACCCGGCGGACCAACTAAACACAGAATGGGCCCTTTTAACTTGTTAACCCGCTGCTGCACTGCCAGATATTCCATGATCCGCTCTTTGACCTTCTCCAGGCCATAGTGATCGGCATTCAGGATTTGCTCAGCGGCAGCCAGGTTTTTCTTTACCTTAGAGCGTGTCTGCCACGGCACCTGAGTTAACCAGTCAATATAGCTGCGCACCACTGTAGCCTCTGCGGACATCGGTGACATCATTTTCAGCTTTTGCAGCTCAGCCTTAGCCTTGGCTTCTGCTTCAGCCGGCATTTTCGCCTCAGCAATTTTTTTCGACAGGGTTTCAAACTCATCCGGCGCATCTTCCAGCTCACCGAGCTCGCGCTGGATTGCTTTCATTTGTTCGTTCAGATAGTACTCGCGCTGGCTTTTCTCCATCTGCTTTTTCACCCGGCTGCGGATGCGGCGCTCGACCTGCAGAATATCGATCTCGCTCTCCATCATCGCCATCAGATACTCCAGCCGTTCGGTCACGTCCGTCAGCTCCAGTACCTTTTGCTTATCTTCGACTTTCAGCGGCATATGCGCCGCCATAGTATCAGCCAGACGGGCCGCATCATCGATACCACTTAGCGCAGTGAGTACCTCAGGCGGGATCTTTTTATTTAGCTTGATATAGCCTTCAAACTGGTTAATTGCCGAACGCAGGAATACTTCCTGCTCACGGCTATCGATGTCCTGAGTTGGCACCAGCTCGACAAAGGCCGCAAAGCTGTCTTTGGTCTCAGTAAATTTACTCAGTTTTGCGCGCTTACCGCCTTCAACTAACACCTTAACGGTGCCATCCGGTAGTTTTAACAGTTGCAGAATAGTGGCAACGGTACCGATCTGATACAAATCTTTTTCGGTAGGATCATCCAGAGTGGCGTCTTTTTGTGCCACTAAAAAGATCTGCTTATCATTGTCCATCGCCGCATCTAAACACTTAATAGACTTCGCCCGGCCAACAAAAAGTGGGATCACCATATGCGGGTAAACAACGACATCCCGCAATGCCAATACCGGCATATGCAAGGTTTCTTGGTGTTCTGTGGTCATGAAATAGCTCTCGAAATTAATAACTGCAGGCGATATAAGCCAGTATATGGGGCTTTTTCCGGAAACTTCAATTCATCAGATAAAAAAGGAGCTTTGCAGCTCCCTTTTTTAATGCGATTCGGCTACCGCCGGCTCACTGCTCTCGTAGATAAGTATGGGCTGACTCTCACCGCGGATCACTGTCTCGTCGATAACAACCTTGCTGACATCCTGCATCGACGGTAATTCGTACATGGTATCCAGCAACACGCCTTCGACGATAGAGCGTAAACCCCGGGCGCCGGTCTTACGGTCCATGGCTTTTTGCGCGATGGCTTTTAAGGCATCATCGCGAAACTCCAGATCGACCTCTTCCATCGCGAACAAGGCAGCAAACTGCTTGATCAGCGCATTCTTTGGCTGACTCAGGATCTGCATCAGCGCATCCAGGTCCAGCTCGGTCAATGTAGCAACTACCGGCAGACGGCCAATAAATTCCGGGATCAGGCCGTATTTCACTAAGTCTTCCGGTTCTACATCGCGGAAGCTTTCGGTCAGGCTGCGGCTACTTTCTTTGCTTTTCACTTCAGCGCCAAAACCAATACCTGAGCCTTTCGCCATCCGCTGTTCAATAACTTTGTCCAGGCCAGCGAAGGCGCCACCACAGATAAACAGGATCTTTGAGGTATCAACCTGCAAAAACTCCTGCTGTGGGTGCTTACGACCACCTTGTGGTGGTACCGAAGCAATGGTGCCTTCAATCAGCTTTAACAGCGCCTGCTGTACCCCCTCACCGGACACATCACGGGTAATAGACGGGTTATCAGACTTGCGTGAGATCTTGTCGATTTCATCGATATAGACAATACCGCGCTGCGCTTTTTCGACGTCGTAATCGCATTTTTGCAGCAGTTTCTGAATGATATTTTCCACGTCTTCACCAACATAACCAGCTTCGGTTAATGTGGTGGCGTCGGCCATGGTAAAAGGCACATCCAGTAAACGCGCCAGGGTTTCAGCCAGCAGCGTTTTACCGCTACCGGTAGGACCGATCAATAGAATATTACTCTTACCCAGTTCCACATCCTGCTTTTGCTGGATGCTACGCAGGCGTTTGTAGTGGTTATAGACCGCTACCGCCAGAACTTTCTTCGCATGCTCCTGACCGATCACATAATCGTCCAGATGTTTGCGGATCTCGCGCGGCGTCGGCAACTTTTCGGTATCACGCTTCGGCGAGATATCTTTAATCTCTTCCCGAATGATATCGTTGCATAGGTCAACGCATTCATCACAAATATAAACTTGTGGCCCTGCGATCAACTTACGCACTTCATGCTGTGATTTGCCACAAAAAGAGCAGTACAGTAATTTGCCGCTCTTATCGCCGTCAGTGCGGTGATCAGACATGTAACTACCTCTTGTTCAACCAGCCGGGCCAAAACCCGGCCTGCTTTAAATTATTTCGCATCCCGCTGCGTTAATATGGCATCGATCAGGCCATAGTCCAAGGCTTGCTGCGCGCTTAAGAAGTTATCGCGCTCGGTATCCTTGCACACTTGCTCATAGCTCTTGCCTGAGTGTTCCGCCATTAAGCGGTTTAGCTTCTCTTTGATACTTAAAATCTCCCGGGCATGGATCTCAAAATCCGTTGCCTGGCCCTGGAAGCCCCCTAACGGCTGGTGAATCATCACCCGGGCATTAGGTAAACAGTAACGCTTACCTTTGGTACCACCGGATAACAGGAAAGCGCCCATACTTGCTGCCTGACCAACACACACAGTAGCGATATCCGGCTTGATATAACGCATCGTATCATAAATCGATAAACCCGCCGTGACCGAACCGCCCGGTGAATTGATATAAATATAGATGTCTTTTTCCGGATTTTCAGATTCAAGGAACAATAATTGGGCGACAATCAGATTCGCCATATGGTCTTCAACCTGACCAGTCAGGAATATTACCCGCTCTTTTAACAGACGCGAGTAAATATCAAAAGAGCGTTCACCCTTGGCGGTTTGTTCAATGACGATGGGTACTAAGGCGTTGACAATCTCATTCATGTCACGAGACATTGGCATAATCTGGGATCCCTTCTCTTAAAGCTGTAAGGTGTCGAAAATAGCGGTGCCGCAAAATAAAATGGCCCGAACAGGTGTCCGAGCCATTAAAACCGTGCCAGCCTAAGAAGTCAATCTTAGTTAGCAGCCTTCGGGTTCATAATCTCATCGAAAGCAGCAGCTTGTTCAGTTACTTTAGCAGCTGCCAGCACTACATCAATCGCCTGCTCTTCTAAAGCCACGTTACGCATACTTTGCATCAGCTCTTTGTTGCCTTTGTAGTACGCCACGACTTCAGCCGGATCTTCGTAGGCAGACGCCACGTTATCGATCAGCTCTTGTACCTTAGCTTCGTCAACTTTCAGGCTGTTAGTCTTGATGATTTCGCCCAATAACAGACCGACTTTAACGCGATCTTTCGCCTGCTCTTCGAACAGAGAAGCTGGCAGCTCTGGTAATTGCTTCGGATTTACGTTCTGACCAAAACGCTGCATCGCTTGCTGACGCAGTACATCAACTTCGCTGGCGATCAGGGCTTTTGGTACTTCAACTTCATTAGTTGCCAGTAAGCCTTTGATGACCTGCTCTTTCACTTTACCTTTAATGGTTTGCTTCAGCTCGCGTTCCATATTCTTACGTACTTCAGCTTTCAGTGCGTCAACAGTGGCTTCAGTTAAACCAAACAGCGCCGCGAACTCGTCGTTCAGCTCAGGCAGTACTTGCTGCTCAACTTTGTTTACCGTTACAGCGAAGCTGGCGGCTTTACCTTTCAGGTTTTCCGCGTGGTATTCTTCCGGAAAGGTCACGTTAACGGTAACCGCTTCGCCGGCTTTTTTACCGATGATGTCATCTTCAAAGCCCGGGATCATCCGGCCCTGACCTAACTCCAGCACGAAGTTAGAGGCTTTACCGCCTTCAAACTCTTCGCCGTCGATAGAACCAACGAAATCGATGGTAACGCGGTCACCAGAGGCAGCAGCAGCGTCTGAGGCTTCCCACTTGGCGTGTTGCTTGCGCAGCGTTTCCAGCATCTTGTTCAGATCGTCTTCAGAGATCTCAACCACTGGCTTAGTCACTTCCACTTTATCCAGTGCAGCAACAGTCACTTCCGGGTAGATTTCGAAAGTCGCAGTGAAAGCCAGATCTTTACCGCTTTCCAGCGCTTCCGGAGCAAAAGTTGGCGCACCGGCTGGGGTTAATTTGTGTTCGATAATGGCTTCGTAAAAAGCGCGTTGCATTTGCTCAGACGCCACTTCCTGTAGTACCGCCAGGCCAAAACGTTTTTGGATGATTGAAATAGGCGCTTTACCAGGACGGAAGCCATCGATACGCTGACGTTTTGCGACGTCACGCAGGCGGCTTTTTACTTCGTTATCTAATGTTGCAGCCGGCACAGTAATATTTACACGGCGCTCTAAACCCTGGGTGGTTTCAACAGAAACTTGCATCGTTTTACCTCAAATTCAATGTCAGGCGCCTTGGATACGCCGTACTGTCTTGGCCGGGTGTCGACAAACTTAGGATGAACCTGACCTGTTAATAATTGGACGCGGCATTATAGCGGGCTAGAAGCCGCGAGTCGAGCCCTTCAATTTACTGTATTTAAGTGTTTGTAAGAACTAATAAAAAACGGGCTTTCGTTAAACGAAAAGCCCGTTTTTTCTGCATTTTTTGCGACAAAAAGTCAGATTTATTTCGACCCGTTAGCCGCGCGTCTGCCCCTCCCCCTGGACCACAAATTTTTCAGTGGTCAAGGCTTCCAGTCCCATCGGGCCATAGGCATGTAATTTACTGGTAGAGATGCCAATCTCTGCGCCCAGCCCCAGCTCACCACCGTCAGAAAAACGCGACGACGCATTATGCATGACCACGGCCGTATCTACACTGGCGAGGAAGCGGTCAGCTGCGGCCTGATCAGCGGTGCAAATTACTTCAGTATGCTGACTGCCAAACTGATCAATATGCGCCAAAGCAGCAGCCAAATCATCCACTACCCGCACCGCAATTTCCGGAGCCAGATACTCCTGACCAAATTCGTCATCGGCAATCGGCGAAGCGCCATTAAAGTAAGGCAAACTGCGCTGACAAGCATGCACCTTGACCTGATGTTCGGCCAGTGCCTGCGCAGCCAATGGTAAAAAGTCGGCCGCGACCGCCTGATGCACTAACAAGCCCTCCAGCGCGTTACAGACGCCGGGACGCTGTACTTTACCGTTTAGCAGTAGCTTAAGCGCCATAGCCGGATCAGCTGCCTTATCAACATACAGATGGCAGACACCTTTAAAATGCTGGATCACCGGAATCCGGCTCTGCTCGGTGACAAAGCGGATCAGGCCCTCGCCACCGCGTGGGATCACTAAGTCGATATACTCTTCCTGCTTTAATAAGGCTAACAGCAGGTTACGATCCGGATCCGGTACTATCGTCAGTACCTCAGGCGGCAACTGATGCTCGGTTAATGCCTGACGCATCGCACTGGCAATCGCCAGACTGGTTTTAATCGCCTCGCGGCCACAACGCAGGATCACCGCATTACCGGCTTTAAAGCACAAGGCCCCGGCATCGGCAGTGACATTAGGCCGAGCTTCGTAAATCATACAAATTACGCCCAGCGGAATACGGCGCTTACTAATTTTAATGCCATTTGGCCGCTGCTCGATAAAGCGGCTTTGCCCGACCGGATCCGGCAACTGAATAATTTGTTCAATGGCCGCCGCCATCGATTCAATACGCTGCTCGTTGAGCGTCAGGCGATCCAGCATAGCGGCACTGGTGCCATTCGCGGCCGCTTCGGCAACTTCAGCACGGTTTTCTGCCAGAATGGCAGGCGTAGCCAGGCGGATCTTGTCGGCAAAAGCTTGTAATACTGTATTTTTTTCAGCAGTGCTCAAGGTCGCAACCGCTTTGGCGGCCTGAGCGGCACCGGCGGCTAAACTGGCCGCAACATCGCTAGTCATAATTTCTCCAGTAACATCATTTCACTGCGGTGGATCACCGCATTACTGCCATTGGGGCAAAAACCCAGATAAGAGGCAATTTTTTCACTGTGCTGGCCTTTAATCGAAAACAACTGGCTGGCACTAAAGCGGCTGACACCTTTAGCTATCGAGCGCTTGCTAACCGAACAACGCACAATCACCGCATCGCCTGGCGCAAAGTCACCTTTTACCTGCACTATACCACTGCTCAATAATGAGGCGCCATGACTACACAGGGCGTTAACACAGCCATCATCGACCCAAATTTCGCCTTTGGCACGCAGGGTATGTCTAACCCAATGTTTTTTAGCCGGTAAGGGTATTTTCTGACCATAGAAAATAGTGCCCGGATTGTTACCCGCTAAAAGACACTGAAAGGTTGCTGCCTGATGACCATCGACAATCAGAGTATCCACCCCCTGAGCGGTGGCCTTTTCTGCCGCTTCAATTTTGGTGCGCATACCGCCGGTACCGACCCGCGAGCTGGCGCCACCTGCCAACGCATAGATCTCCGGGGTAATTTGCCTTACTTCCGGGATCAGTTTGGCGGCGGGATCTTTGTTTGGATCGGCGGTATATAAACCATTCACATCTGAGCAAATAATTAAGGCATCAGCCTGAACCACACTGGCGACCATCGCAGCCAGGTTATCGTTATCACCGACTTTCAGCTCATCGGTAGCGATAGTATCGTTTTCATTAACGATCGGTAAAACACCATGATCTAACAGCCGCTTCAGGGTATTTTTAACATTAATATGCCGCACCCGATCACTGAGATCGCCATGGGTCAGTAATACCTGGGCACAGGGGAAATCGAAGCAGCGGCTCCAGAAATTCATCATTTCGGTTTGACCAACAGCAGCCATAGCCCGTTTCAGTGCGATTGGCACCCGCTGATGTTGAAACTGAAAATGATGGCGACCGGCAGCGACGCTACCTGAAGAAACCAGGATCACTTCCCGGTTAAGTTGACGACATTGTTGAATAAATTCGGCAATAGGACGCAAATATCTTTCGCTGCATCCATCTTGGTCCGGCGCAATCAGGGCACTGCCGACTTTCAGTACTACCCTGCGCCAGGATGGCTTAAGCATAACTCCTCCATTGGTTGTTCCGCCGGCTATTCTAGCAAAAACTGTAACCCGGCACCACCTTGGTTACAATTTGCATCGCGTTCACGTTTCAACATAAGCATTATTATTCATAAATTTAGCATCAAACCACAAAAACCTTGCTGCTTTAATAGACGATAAAAAATAGCGAAAACTGTAATTAAATTACAAATTTAGTGGCTATGTTGCGGCTTGAGTGCCGCCTAGGATCGGTGGGCAGCTTAGTCTGGTATTGATTTGCGAAATGTTGGGTATAGCGGTGTGGATCAACGGAATGCTTACCACCTCGTTCGATTTCTGAGAGTCGTCATGACTCACCGATATTAGTTAAGCCCTTAGCTGCGGTAGAATTTTCGTAACAGCAGCAGGGATGCTGCGGAGGCTGAAAGGGCACAGGGATGTGATCCTTGAAGCCGGTGGAGAAAATTACTACCCTGCTAAGGGCGCTGCCCCAATCTCAACGCTACTATTGCTCATCGTTACGCAGGTTCTAATTCGGAGCATCCGGCGGCAAGCACACCGTACAACTTTGACGGGACACGCTGTGAATACATCCCTGTACGCTTGCATTTTTCATCCCTGAAAAATACAGTCCCTTACAAAGTGCACGGAATGCTTACCACCTCGTTCACTATCGTGTTACCAAGAGTTCTTTCAGACAGTATTCATTACATTCACCGAGCTTCGGTCGGAAATCGTGAATGCAGAAGCCCCTGCCGAACGAGGCGGTAAATGCATAGTACACTTTTCTGGGGACGTCTTTTTCAGGGATGAAAAAGAGGAGCCCCCAGGGATGGGTTCACGGCGTGCCCCAGGAAAGTTGTACGGCGCGTTTAGCCGCCGGATGCACTGCTCCAGACTCTGAATAACGAAATTTGGTTTTTATTGAACGGAAGAAATTAGGTTGGAATGTCTAGACGACAGACCTGAACTGCAAGTGATTTTTAACGTGAATAATGCTGGAAAATAAAGTGGTCGGTGATGCAGGATTTGAACCTGCGACCCCTTGGACCCAAACCAAGTGCGCTACCAAGCTGCGCCAATCACCGACTATGCTGCACTGCTGCAACGGGGCGGAATATTAACGCCCGCGACCTGTAGCGTCAAACTATTTTTTGCTAATTTCAGCCGATTGGCGATTATTTGAACCTAAAGCGAGAAAAAGCGGCGGTTGCCGATCAAGGATGGCAGAAAACTGGCTGCTGTGCGAAAATACTGCTTTCAAATCTGGCGGGAACTCAGCAGGCATGACAGCACAAATTATTGATGGTAAAGCCGTTGCCCAGGCAACAAAAGATAAGGTCGCAGCACAGGTTCGGGCACGGGTTGCCGCCGGTAAGCGTGCGCCAGGTCTGGCAGTGGTGTTAGTCGGTCTGGATCCGGCATCGCAGGTTTATGTCGGCAGCAAGCGCAAAGCCTGCGAGGAAGTGGGTTTTCATTCGGTGTCCTATGATTTGCCGGCAGACAGCAGCCAACAGCAATTATTCGATTTAATTGATCAGTTAAATCACGACCACAGCGTCGATGGTATCCTGGTTCAGCTGCCCCTGCCTGCCGGTTTAGATGCCTCGGCGATTTTAGAGCGGATTGATCCCAGAAAAGATGTCGATGGTTTTCATCCTTACAATATCGGCCGCCTGGCACAGCGGATGCCGGCACTGCGTCCCTGTACGCCGAAAGGCATTATGACCCTGCTGCACAGCACCGGGGTCAATATCAAAGGCATGGATGCGGTGGTCGTTGGTGCCTCTAATATCGTCGGCCGGCCAATGGCGCTGGAGCTGTTACTGGCAGGCTGTACCACTACCGTATGCCATAAATTTACTAAGAACCTGGAGCAGCAGGTGCGGCGTGCCGATTTACTGGTGGT
Organism: Alishewanella sp. HH-ZS; assembly: GCF_001704375.1. Taxonomy (NCBI): domain Bacteria; kingdom Pseudomonadati; phylum Pseudomonadota; class Gammaproteobacteria; order Alteromonadales; family Alteromonadaceae; genus Alishewanella; species Alishewanella sp. HH-ZS. The sequence continues at coordinate 95,331 of NZ_LZEJ01000009.1, forward strand.
GGCGGTCGGCCGGCCGGAATTTATTCCGGGTGATTGGGTTAAACCTGGTGCTTTAGTGGTCGACGTCGGTATCAACCGTCTGGATAGCGGTAAACTGGTCGGCGATGTCGACTATGCCAATGCAGTTAAGCATGCCCGCTATATCACGCCGGTACCGGGTGGTGTCGGCCCAATGACCGTTGCCAGCCTGATTGAAAATACGCTGGAAGCCTGTGAGCTCTATCACGACGCCAGCTAAGCTGCGCTAATTTATCAAGCCAATAAAAAAACCGCGGTAAAGCGGTTTTTTTATTGACTGTGGCGACAGGCTTTAAGCTTTACGCCAACTGGTGACACCGTTTTTATCTTCCAGCACTATCCCAAGCGCAGTCAGCTCGGCGCGGGCAGCATCGGCTGCCGCCCAATCTTTCGCCGCACGGGCGGCGTTACGTTTCGCTATTAAGGCTTCAATTTGTCCGACTTCATCATCCGAAGCGCCGGATTTTAAGAAGGCTTCGGCATCACCCTGTAAAATCCCCAGCACGCCGGCCAGAGTTTGTAACACCGCAGCTAACTCAGCGGCTTTGGCCGGCTCAGTGGTTTTAAAACGGTTTACTTCCCGCGCCAGTTCAAATAACACCGGTAAGGCTTCCGGCGTATTAAAATCATCATCCATCGCCGCTTTAAAGCGTGTGACATAGTCATTATTTAAATCGACCTGAGTTGCCGGCGTAATATCCCGCAGCGCATTATATAGCCGGCCCAGTGCCGCATGTGCCTGCTCTAGATTCTCTTTTGAGTAATTCAGCTGACTGCGGTACTGGCTGGATAATAAGAAGTAACGTACGGCTTCGGCATTGTACTGCGCCAGCACGTCTTTGACAGTAAAGAAGTTACCCAGCGATTTGGACATCTTCTCTTTATCAACCTGCACCATACCGGTATGGATCCAGGTATTAACGTATTTATGGCCATGGGCACAGGTCGACTGGGCAATTTCATTTTCGTGATGTGGAAACTGTAAGTCTGAACCGCCGCCATGAATATCAAAATGTGCGCCTAAATGTTTGGCACTCATGGCAGAACACTCGATATGCCAGCCTGGCCGGCCATTGCCCCACGGTGATTGCCAGTAAGGCTCACCCGGCTTGGCCGTTTTCCACAGCACAAAGTCCAGTGGATCGTCTTTACTATCCGAGACTTCTACCCGGGCACCGGCTTGCAACATCTCCAGATTTTGCTGGCTCAGTGCGCCATAAGCGTCATATTTGCTGACATCAAACAGCACATCACCGTCTTTGGCGATATAGGCATAACCTTTATCCAGCAGCTGCTGCACCATCAGGATAATCTCCTGCATATGGCCGGTCACGGTGGGTTCAATATCCGCCGGTAATAAGCCCAGCGCGTTAAAGTCGGCATGCATGGCCTGGGTAAAACGCGCCGTTAACGCATCACAGCTTTCGCCATTTTCTGCCGCCCGCTTAATGATTTTATCGTCAACGTCAGTGATATTACGCACATAGGTCACATCATAGCCGCAAAAGCGTAAATAACGGTTAATTACATCGAAAGCGACATAGGTACGGGCGTGGCCAACATGACAGTAATCGTAGATGGTAATACCGCAGACATATAAGCCCACTTTGCCCGGCGTAATAGGGGTAAAGACTTCTTTTTGACGGCTTAAGGTGTTGTAAATCTGCAGCATGCTGTCCTCGTAATTGCTGGCCCGGTAAAAAGAGAGATAGTGTAACATTGCCGGACAAGGCCCGCTATCCTTGCTTTGTTTATCACGGCGGCTGCGCTAGAATAGACGCACTTTAACCTGACAGGACCCTTTACTATGGTTAGCTTACATACCAATTTTGGCGTTATTAAACTGCAACTGTTCGCCGACAAGGCCCCCGCTACTGTTGAGAACTTTTTAAGTTATGTAAAAGATGGCTTCTTCGACGGTACCATTTTTCACCGGGTCATTGACGGCTTTATGATCCAGGGCGGCGGCTTTACTCCGGATATGGATCAAAAAGACACCAAGAAACCTATCAAAAACGAAGCCAATAACAAAGTTTCAAATAAAAAAGGCACCATTGCGATGGCTCGCACCAGCGATCCGCACTCAGCCACCTGCCAGTTTTTTATCAACGTCGCCGATAACAACTTCCTCGATTTCAGCTCAGAGAGCATGCAAGGCTGGGGTTACTGTGTATTTGGTGAAGTGATCGAAGGCATGGACGTGATTGATAAGATCCGTAAAGTGCGTACTGGTCGCTTTGCCGGCCATGCCGATGTACCAGTAGAGCCGGTCGTGATCGAGCGCGCTGAGCTGCATAGCGCTTAAGCGACATTTACGCTGATGGCGTTTACGCTTTTTATTGCCGATCTTCATCTGGCAGCAGACAGGCCTGATATTACTCAGGCCTTTTTGCACTTCCTCGCTACTGAAACGCAGCAAGCCGATGCGCTCTATATTCTGGGTGATTTATTTGAAGTCTGGATTGGTGATGACAATCCGGAGCCATTACTGGCAGAGGTCGCAGCGGCACTGCATACGGTCAGTAAGCAGATGCCGGTATTCTTTATTCACGGCAACCGTGATTTCCTGTTAAAACAGCGCTACGCAAAACAGGCCGGCATCACCCTATTGCCGCCACAGCAGGTGATTGATCTTTACGGTACTCCTACGCTGATTATGCATGGCGATAGCCTCTGCACCCTGGATTTAGCCTATCAGAAATTCCGCCGCTGGTGGAATCAGCCCTGGTGGCAGACGCTGATGTTGTCGTTACCACTTAGCATACGACAGCGGATTGCCCGTAAAGCCCGCGAAAAAAGTGCTAAAGCGAAAGCGCAATATATGCGACAAGATGCCACCAGTATTATGGACGTGACACCAGAAGAAGTGCCAAAAGTGATGGCGCAATTTGGTGTGCAGAAACTGATCCATGGTCATACCCATAGACCTGCAGTACATCAGCTGCAGGTCTATGGCCTGCTTGCTGAGCGTTATGTGCTGGGTGACTGGTATACGCAAAGCAGCTATCTGAAAGTCACTGCCGAACAGTGGCAACTGGTATTTGATCCGCTGCCCGCGCTCTCCTGACTAGTATCAGGCGATCGCCTGCTCGCTTGCTACCGGTACCCCACTATGAAACTTAAAATCAGCATCCGGGCTTAAAATCAGCTCGGCTTCAACTTCGGCAAAAAACGCCACCCGCGCGCTGATATCGCTACCGGCAATCTGCTGCGCCAGACTCAGATAATCCTGATAATGACGCGCTTCCGAACGCAGTAGCGAAATATAAAAATCACCAATTGCACTAGGCAATAAAGGCGCTAAGCGGGCGAAACGCTCACAGGAACGCGCTTCGATAAAGGCACCACAAATCAGTTTGTCGACCAGCGCATTTGGCTCAAAAGTACTGACGTGCCTGAGCAAACCTTTGGCGTAACGGCTGGAGGTGATCTTGTCGTAGTGCACACCAAACTGCTGCATCATTTCCAGCACCTGATAAAAATGGTGTAGCTCTTCTTTAATCAGCAACACCATCTTATCGATCAGTTCCTGACCGTAAGCCGAACTGGCTTTGGGTAGCATCGACTTTTTCAGCTTATGCTCAGCCAGTTGCTGCCAGTCGCCAAGCTGGCGGTAGGTAAAATCTTCGTATGGCTTTAGCCATTGCAATAAGGCTTCAGCGCTTTGTTCGTCTACCGCATAGCGACGAATCAAAAACATCGCTGATTGTGCCGCTTTTAACTCACAGATCAGATGATCCGTCAGCAATACCGGTAAAGACTCGGGCCTCGCCGCTTGTACTAACCAGGCATCAGGGGTAACACAGCCAAGAAACTGCTGGATCGGTGCCAACAGCTGTTGATATTCGCAACTTTGCATCAGATAACCGCTCTAAAAATCAGCGGCAAAGTATACCGAATCGGTTACAGCGCCGCCAGCAGCTTCAGCTAGCTTGCTTTGCTGGTGTTTAAAAATTCAACGCCAGGCTTGACGAAGTTCTGACCATCAGTCATAACTTAACTACGGGCAACTGCGTTATTGCCCGGACAAGGGTGCAGTTTTGCAGTAATAAGGATAATAATTATGATACTAAACCATTTATGGGGCTTGTATGCCCACCCGAAAGAAGAGTGGCATACGATTGATGCCAGACACGAAAGTTTCCGCTACAGCATGATTCACATTTTATTGATCGCGCTGATCCCCTCTTTGTGTGCCTATTATTCAGCGGTGCATCTGGGTTGGAGCATCGGTGTGGGTGAAAGAATCTTTTTAACCGCCGAAAGCGCACGCTTGATGGCGGTGGCAATGTATATCGCCCTGATTGCCGGTGTCTTTGCACTGGGCTTATTAGCACATTGGATGGCCCATACCTTTGGCGCTGAACCCACTTATACCCAAACGCTGGAGCTGGCATCCTATACCTCAACGCCACTGTTTATGGTGGGTTTAGCCGCGCTGTATCCTGAGCTGTGGTTTGTAATGATGGTTGGTCTGGCCGGGCTAGCCTATTCGGTGTATTTGCTCTATGTCGGGGTACCGATCCTGATGCACATCCCGGAAGAACGTGGTTTTATTTATGCCAGTTCAGTGGTGACCTGCGGTCTGGTGCTGTTAGTGGTGGTACTGGCTGCCACAGCGATTCTATGGAGCTCGGGTTTTGGCCCTGCCTTTACACACTAACCGATAAAGACACACAAGCTACGACAAGGTAAAAAAACGGCTGCCAGTGGCAGCCGTTTTTGTTTGCTTAGCGCCGGACTCAACCCTCGTTATAGGTTTCCAGATGTGAGGCCATTGACATAACTGAAGCCACTTTAGCATCGTCACTACGCATCTGGTCCAGCCGGTTCAGATAATCCTGGTCGATATCGTTGGTGACGTAATGGCCATCAAACACTGAGGTTTCAAAACGTTTGATATCCGGATTTTCGCTACGTACTGCGGCGATCAGATCCGGCAGTGATTGGAAAATCAGGCCATCGGCACCGATGATCTGACAGATGCTTTCGACGTCATGGCCATGCGCAATCAACTCATTAGCCGATGGCATATCAATACCATAGACGTTCGGAAAACGAATTTCCGGCGCGGCAGAGGCAAAGTATACTTTTTTGGCACCGGCTTCCCGCGCCATTTCGATAATCTGGCCAGAGGTAGTACCGCGGACAATCGAATCGTCAACCAATAATACATTCTTACCTTTAAACTCCTGCCAGATCGCATTCAGCTTGCGCTTTACCGATTTCTTGCGCTGCGTTTGTCCTGGCATAATAAAGGTACGGCCGATATAGCGATTTTTCACAAAGCCCTGGCGATACGGTAAACCGAGGACACTGGCAATTTCCAGCGCTGCGTCATTACTGGTTTCAGGGATAGGGATCACCACATCGATATCCAGATGCGACCACTCGCGTTTAATTTTCTCGCCCAGATATTTCCCCATCGCCACGCGGGAGGCATACACCGAGATATTATCCATCGTCGAGTCTGGCCGCGCGAAATACACATATTCAAAGATACAGGGGGTATAGCTTGGGTTTTCTGAACATTGCTGGCTGTGCAGCTCGCCCTGCTCGGTAATATACACCGCTTCACCCGGCGAAATATCACGCAACACGGAGAAGCCATCCGCATCCAGCGCCACACTCTCTGATGCCACCATATATTCAGTGCCAGCTGGTGTTTCCCGCTTACCCATTACCAGTGGTCGGATGCCGTTCGGGTCGCGGAAGGCAATAAGGCCATGACCGATCACCAGGGCGACTGCTGCATAGCCACCGCGTACCTTACGGTGCACATTGGCAATGGCTTTAAAAATTTGCTCTGGCTCCAGCTGCATACTACTTTGCACTGCCAGTTCATGCGCCAGCACATTCAATAATACCTCGGAGTCAGAGGTGGTATTTACATGGCGGCGCGCCAGCCGGAAGATCTCGTCTTTCAGTTCATGCGCATTGGTCAGGTTACCATTGTGCGCCAGAGCGATACCAAAAGGGCTATTGACGTAAAATGGCTGTGCTTCCGCCGTGCTGGAAGAGCCCGCGGTAGGATAGCGAACATGACCAATACCAATTTTACCGGCCAGGCGCTGCATATGGCGGGTTTCAAAAACATCTTTAACCAGGCCATTCGCCTTGCGTAAGCGCAAGGTATTATTATCCACCGTAACAATACCGGCCGCATCCTGCCCACGGTGCTGTAACACTGTCAGACCATCATATAAGGCCTGATTGACCGGATACTTACCTACGATACCAACAATACCACACATTGAAATTTCCTCGCCGGCTAGGGCTTTTGCATAAAACTGGAATGGCTTTGCAAATACTCGAAAAACCATTCAATGATAAAACCAAATTCGGGGATCAATACCGATTGTCGCCACCAGTCACTGCTGGCAGCCGGGGTAAAGGCATCAGCGAAAAACAATAGCGCACTGACGACTAACACGCCACGCAGCGCACCGAAAATCAGCCCGAGCAGCCGATCGGTGCCAGACAGTCCCGTCGATTGCACCAGCTTGCTAATCAGATAGTTAATTAAAGCACCAACAATCAGTGCGCTGATAAACAAAATGGCGATCGCTACAGCGTTTCTGATGGTGTCGTCGGTAAGGTTAGTGAAAAAGCTGGCAAGATGCGGATAGTAAGAGCTGGCAATAAAGAAGGCGGCGATCCAGACGGTCAACGAGATAGCCTCTTTTACGAAGCCCCGGACCAGACTTATCACGGCGGATAAGGCAATGATCGCCAGAATGGTGAAATCAATCCAACTCATTTGCTACCAAAGGATGCTTATTGACGGCGCGCATTCTACCAAATTGCGCCGTGCAATAGCTAATTATTTTCCGCTGGCTGGTAATTGCTAATCACCAACCGCTCTACGCCGGTAAGCTGGCGTAGCTTAGGTAATCCCTGCTCCAGCTTTTCACGGCGAATTTCCGGGCCAACGAAGACACTGGTTAACTGCTGGCCACTAGCATTGGTAATGTCGCGGGTAAAGGTGGTAAAACCTTCCTGGCGCAACTTGGTCACCAGAGCATTGGCATTTTGACGGTTACTAAAACTGCCCACTCTGACAACCCAGGCAGCCTGATTCAGTGCTGGCGTAGTAGCTGATGGCGGGTTAGCCGCCGCCGGCTGACTTACCGTAGTAGGTGCCGGAGTTGTTGCAGTCTGGGTTTGCGCTTGCCCTGCCGCATCAACAGTCACAGTCGCAAATTGCTGTGATGGCAACTCTGGCCGACTGGCCGTTTGTTCGTCCAGCGGCACCTCACCCTGCTCTGGCTGTTGCTCGGAGACGACTTGCGCTTGCGTCAAGGCACTGTCATCAAAGGGTGCAACCTGCTGCACGCCTGCAAACTCCGGGCGCTCCGGAATGACCTGGAAATCGTCCTTCACCACCTGCTTTTGACCGTCCAGCAAGTCCGGCAAAAATATAATCGCCAGCATCAGTAAAATACTGGTACCGAGCAAGCGATGTTTAAATTTTGCACTCATTCTTCCTCCCGCGACAGCGCCAATACGCCGGCAACAGTAACAAAAGATCCAAAAACAACCAGCAAATCCGTCGCGGCCATGGCATCACGAAGCTGGGTAAAGGCCTGGGCCACATCCTGATGTTGCGTTGCCTGTACGGTCGGTAATACCGTATTTAGCGCCGCTGCCAGTTGCTCACTACTGGCTCCCCGATTACCGGGCAGGCTGACAAGATGCCACTCATCGATACAGGTCGTCAAGGGCAGTAGTGCCTGGGGCAAATCCTTATCTTTCAGCATACCCACCAGGCCAATCAGCCGCGGATAGCGTTGGCGCAGTTGTTGGAGTTGGCTCGCCAAATAAGCCACCGACTGCGGATTATGCGCCACATCAAGCAGAATTGCCGGTTGCTGTTGCAGCCACTGCATACGTCCGGGCAGGCTAAGCCCGGGTAACGCCTTTGCCAATAGTGCTGACTCAGGTAATACGCCCAGTTGCTCCAATACTGTCAGCGCCGTAGCGACATTTTGCAGTGGCACCGCCGGTATCGGTAAACCGCTGCGCTGCTGCTGTCCCTGCCAGCTCCAGTTATCGGCCTGCTGTTGATAATAATAATCGCGGTTGATCAGCAGCAACTTAGCCTGCGTCTGCAGTGCAACGGCACTGACACTTTGCGGTAGCTGCAGGTCGCCGCAAACAGCGACTTTATCAGCGCGGAAGACTCCGGCCTTTTCACGCCCGATACTTTCCCGATCCGGCCCCAGAAATGCCTGATGATCCAAGTCGATGGTGGTAATAACACTGATATCGGGCGCCACAATATTGGTGGCATCCAGGCGGCCGCCTAAGCCGACTTCAATCAAACAAAAATCCGGCTGCGCCGCACGCAGAATGGCAAAGGCTACCAGGGTGGTAAATTCAAAGTAAGTTAGCGGAATCTCCTGGCGTAAGCTTTCGACCTGCTGAAAAGCACTCAGCCAGGCATCATCTGCCACATCCTGGCCATCGATCCGCAAACGCTCATTGAAGCGCAGTAAATGCGGTGAGCTGTATACGCCTACCCGATAGCCCTGCGCCAGCAGCAATTGCTCCAGGGTGCGCGCTGTGGTGCCTTTGCCGTTGGTGCCGGCAATCAGGATAACCTTGCCAGGCAAAGCAGCTAAGTTACCGCGGCTGGCAACTTCGGTTACCCGCTGCAGACCCAGTTCAATTTTATCAATAGGATGGCTTTGTTCAATATAACAAAGCCAATCGGCCAGGGTATGGCACGATTGGCTGGTCAACGGCTGGACAGACATAACTCTCCGGAATGCATTACTCCGACTGCGGAGCAGGTAACTGCATAAACTTCGCTAAAAGTCGGGCAATTGTATCGCGCATTTTCCGCCGGTCAACGATCATATCAATAGCGCCGTGCTCCAACAGGAATTCGCTGCGCTGGAAACCTTCCGGTAGTTTCTCGCGTACGGTTTGTTCTATCACGCGCGGGCCGGCGAAGCCAATCAGTGCCTTGGGCTCACCGATATTGATATCACCCAGCATCGCCAGACTGGCCGAAACGCCACCCATGGTAGGGTCAGTTAATACCGAAATATAAGGCAGCCCCTGCTCACTCATCCGGGCCAGCGCAGCACTGGTTTTCGCCATTTGCATCAATGAGAACAAGGCCTCCTGCATCCGGGCACCACCACTGGCAGAAAAGCAGACAAAGGGGATTTTATGTTTCAGCGCATATTCAACGCCTGCGACAAACTTAGCACCGACGACAGAAGCCATCGAACCGCCCATAAATTCAAATTCAAAAGACGCCGCTACCACTGGCATACCATGCAGAGTACCGTGCATCACTACCATCGCATCTTTTTCATTGGTTTCTTTTTGGGCAGCGACGATCCGATCTTTATACTTCTTACTGTCTTTAAACTTTAATAAGTCTTGCGGCTCTAACTCAGCTGCCAGCTCGGTAGTTGAGTGCGTGTCAAAAAAATGCTGTAAACGGCTGCGGGCAGAGATCCGCATATGATGATCGCACTTTGGGCAAACCCCAAGATTACGATCCAGATCGGCTTTATACAGTACCGCATCGCAAGACGTGCACTTGGTCCACACCCCTTCCGGAATATTACGGCGATCTGACGATGACGTTCTGGGCAGAATCTTTTCTAACCAACTCATAACCTTTTCCTAATTTGGTAATTGCCGGCGGAAGCGGGCAAAAAATACGCTAAAACCATCGAAATGGCGAAAATGCGGCTATTAAAACACAAATCAAGCAGGGCAGAATACAGAAAACTGGTCTTAGTAGTGCGCGACGCTACCCTGCGTTCAGGTCGGTGGCAAAAATAACGGCCCCAGCTCAACCTGCGGTATCGCATAGTGCGCGGGATAATCGACCTCCACCAGATACAAGCCCCCTGCTTTCGCCGTTGCTGCCGCCTGGGTACGATCCCGGCTGGCCAGCAGTTGCGCCAGCCACGCAGGTGGCTGCCGCCGCATGCCGATTTCTAATAAGCTACCGGTAATATTACGCACCATATGATGTAAAAAGGCATTGGCCTTGATATCAAGGACAATATAGTCACCAAAGCGTTCAATGCGCAGATGATGCACATTGCGAAACGGCGTTTTTGATTGGCACTGGATGGCACGGAAAGCACTGAAATCCTGCTCCCCCAACAAGGCCGGCGCTGCTTGTTGCATCAGTGCAATATCCAGCTGCTGATGATAATGACTTAGCCCGGCGCGCAGAATAGCCGGACGATGTTTATGATTGTAAATTACGTAACGGTAACGGCGCGCTGTCGCGCTGAAGCGGGCGTGGAAATCGTCCGGTACAACCTTGGCCCAACGCACGGCAATTTGATCCGGCAGCTGGGCATTGGTACCCATCACCCAGGCTTTTTCATCCCGCACCGCGTCGGTATCAAAGTGCACCACCTGACCGGTGGCATGCACACCCGCATCGGTTCTGCCGGCACAAAAGAGTTCTACTGGCTGATTGGCCACTTTGGCCAGTGCTGTTTCCAGTTCCTGCTGCACGCTATTAACTTCGCGCTGACGTTGCCAGCCATAAAAGCTGCTGCCGTCATATTCGATTCCTAAGGCTATCCGCATCTTGGCCCCTACTAAATTTCGGGGCTAGTATAACCCAGCGAGCGTCAGTTACCTACTCTGGCCGCAGCTGACGTGCTTCGTCCTTAACATGTTCAGGTGCCACTGAGGTCAGGATTTCATCAATCAGCAGGGTTGCACTTTCAGGTTCATCCATCTCGATATAAGCCCGTACCAAATCTAACTTGGCGGCGAAGCCATTATCTTCCTGATCAACATCCATCTTGGTATGTTCACCGATAATATCGGCAAATTCATCCAAGCCAACATCCACATTCAGCTGTTCAAAACGGCTTTCGTCGTTATCAGGTTGTTCCAGCGCCGATAATAAATTATCAATTTCAACAAAATCGGTATCAGACAAGACCTCATCGGATGAGGGCGTAACCTCAGTCTGCTGCTGTTCCGTCTCAGCGCTACCTAAGTCAGGTTGCGCTTCAGGCTCATCCTGCTCAGCCGCTGGCGGCGTTATGTGCTCCAGTTCATCCAATAATTGCTCAAACTGACTATCTTCCAAATCGGTCAGATTCAGCTCTTCTGGTGTTAGCTCATTTACCGCTGTATCAAGCTGCTCAGCGTCCGGATCCGTCGTCAGATTTTCCAACTGCTGCGATAACAAAGCCAGCTGTTGCTCATCTTCCGGATCAAAATCAGACAAATCCAGTTCCGGATAGGTATCCAGTACCGCGCTGGGATTCTCAACGGCCAGCATCGCTTCTGAAGGTTGTTGTACCGACAAATCTTCGGCTTCAGTCAAATCAACGCTTGGCACCTCTTCAGCGTCAGACTCGATCTCCGGCGCAGCCATGGTATCCAGTAAATCGGCTTCTGCTTCGCTGGTTGTGACGAGCGGTAATTCTTGCTCTGCTTCCTGTTCCGCCAGCCATTCCTCATCTAAGATAGCGGCGTCTGACAACTCGGTGCTGTGATCTTCCTCATCTGATGCACTATGCTGCCCGGCAATGGCAGTTTGCTCTGCAGCCTGAATCAGTATATCGTCCAGCTCGCTCTGCAACCGCTCTTCGTCTTCGGTTAACAACTCATCCAGACTTGTCGTGTCCTGTTGTGCACCTTCGGCGGCGAGTTGCTCGGCAAAGGCTTCTAACTCTGAGCTATCAAAGCGGGGCTCAGCACCGGCAATTTCCTCAATACTCTCCGACGCTAGGAGGTCAGCTTGCTGCAGACTGTCTTCTTCCAGCCCAGCATCAAACTCGTCTGGCGTGATCTCCGGTTCTGCGACAACGGCAAGCTCTGCTGCTTGCGTATCGGGATCTTGTGGCCAGTCCAGCTCAATTTCCTCAAGCAAATTATCAATATCATCCTGATCAGTGAACTCAGTTTGCTCTCGCTCCACCTGAGCCGGGGTAAGTTCCGGTGCGGCCGCCGCTTCCGGTTCGGCAAACTCGATGATTTCCTCTGCTTCTGGTTCGTCCTCGGCCGCTAACAGCGAGGCCAGGTCAGTATCAGATAAGATATTGTTGGCATCAAAATTAAAATCTGCGCTCTCCGGTAAAGTTAAATCATCACTGCTTGGCGTGACTTCGGCATCGGAGACATCGTCCAGTGAAAAATCTAATTGATCGTCCTGCGGCACATCTAAGACATCTGTCGATAACACATCGACATCCAAATCGTCCAGCAAGATATCGTCGCTAAAATCACTCAGTCCGTCCTCTACGGCGGCACTGGTGCTGGCTTTTGCTACCGGGGTAGGCTCAAAGGCGTCGTCCAGTAAACTATCGTCTAGTGTAAAGAGACTATCGTCAAAGTCCTGACTGCTATCCAGTGGCGGTACCGGTGATTGATAACCGGCTGGCGCAACCGGCTCTTTCGTCGCAGCACTGATCACTTCTTCGGTCTTCTGACTACGACGTTTAAACCAGAACAACAAACCGACTAATGCCAGAATTGCCGGGAAAGAGGCCGCCAAAGCCCAAATCAGCGGGTTATTCAGCCAGGAACCACTGGCTGCCTGTTGCTGCGCCTGTGCTGCTGCCAGCTCTGCCAGACGACGGGCTTCCTGTTCAGCCAGTATTGCCTGCTGTTGCTCCAGTAACTGGTTCAGTTGCTGCTGTAACAGGCTATCTTCCGCTAACTGCGCTTTTAACCCCTCTAACTCTTGCTGCACCCGCCCCAGAGAACTGCGTAATTGTTCGTTTTCGCGGGCAATGCCTTCAATCAATAGCATTGAGCTTTGATAGTTATCTTTTAGCGCATTTAATTCGGTCAGTGCTTGTTGTTGCACCTGATTAGGTTTAGCGGCTTGCTCGCGCGCCCGGGCTCTGGCCTCTGCTTCACGGCGGGTACGCTCCGCCCAAGCCTGATCATCCAGTTCGGCTTTACGTCTGGCTTGCTCGGCATCGACACTGCGAATTTCCCGCAAATCTGGCAGGATTAAGATCGCGCCCGGCCGTAAATGATTAAAGTTAGCGTCATTAAAGGCACCAGGGTTTTTCAGAAAAAGCGCGTACATCACCTGATAGGTGGTCACACTGTCGTTGGGCTTAACCTGCTCGGCAATCCGCCATAGGGTATCGCTGGCCGTTAGCGGGCCAAACTGTTGCTGGATAAAGGCATTATCGCTGCTTTTCGGGCCACGGATCTGCGTTGGCGTACTTTGCGAGAACGCAAACGTCGAAAAATTGACAAGCAACAATACTAATAAAATACGAACGGGCATCAGTTTTCCTTAGCCGAGCAACCAGACTCACGTCATTAAGCCAAACTTTATTTCAGAGTTATGCAAACAGCGTTCCATCATTCTCAAAGTCAGCCCGACAACTATAATGCAGATGCACGAAACTGACCAGAGGTGAGCCTCTGTTACCCTGCACCGTTGCCGTTATTACCGCCAAAATTGGCATAGGGGCAGTCAGTGTAACTGACTGGCCCCTGCCACACCACCCGGCATGCGGGTCCGCACCGGGCGG